>CALIMV010000499.1 GCA_938045275.1 uncultured Granulosicoccaceae bacterium | reverse complement strand
TGATGGTGTGGATTTACCCTGGGTTTGTTGCTGCCATATCGCCAAATTCAGCCGTTTATATGAGCATCACACCAACGGGTGCAACTCAGTTACAAACTCGCTGGGACGTCATTGCTCGTGACGAAGTATTTGAGTCTGGCGAGGCACAGGAGCGCATGGCGTTTGCCCAATCGTTCAATAAAGAAGATCGGGAACGCCTGATTGATGTGCAAAAGGGTTTAAATTCAAGGTTTGCAACCAGGGGCTACCTTGCACCTCCAGACTATGAAGGTACCGTTTGGGACTTTTACCATTACGTTGCCGCTCGCCTGGCTAACTAACCACTGGCTAACTATTTACTAGCGAACTGGCTACTGGCAAACTAACGATGTTGGTCTATCAGGATTTGGTTGCCATCCGGGTCGGTAAGCATAAGGCTGGCAGGCCCTGTTGTGTTTTCGTCTGCCTGCTTGGTTAATTTAATTCCATCGCGCTTTAATCTGGCTTGTATTGCTCGCACATCCATAAAAGGGTCTTTTTCAGTGGCATCCTGTGTCCAGCCAGGATTAAAAGTCATCATGTTTTTTTCAAACATACCTTGGAACAAACCAATTAAATGGTCGCCACTTTTCATAATTAACCATTGCTGATCTGCATCTCCTCCAAAAGCTTCAAATCCCAAAGCTTCGTAGAAGCCTCTGGAAACCTCTAGATCTTTAACAGCAAGACTTACAGAAAACGCACCCAACTCCATAAATACCTCCTTAAAACATGTAATTTAAGCACGACTTATAATCTAAACACTCACTTACACCCTATCAAATTCAACGCGATAAGAGTCATTGGAAAATGCTTTAACTGCAAACAACGAATAACTAACCAATGCAATATACCCAATCGAATTAGCCGTTAACATTATTTATCATCAGAACACCTGCTTGTGTTTAGACACATCCAAATTGAATTAAACCCCAGTTACGTAAAAGTTGCGTGAAGCACGCAAAATTGTAACTACTCTGTTTACGATACACAGAATAAGGTTATTGAACAGAACGAGCTATAGGCCAATCGGACACAGATTACATCCGAACTACATACGAAACATGCGGGCTGGTTTTATAAAGAAGACTTAGCGTTAAGACAGGGTTGCATCCAGGCTATAAAGCCCGTAAAGAGTGTAATTTAGTTGAGGTTCAGAGTTAGGGCGCTGATCAGATCGTACTCGACACAAACTGAGCGTCCAACGGCAAAGGCGTTCAGAGCGTACGCGCCAAGTACGTCTTAGAACAGCGATTCAACTTCGTTTTTCTGATCGCGATTCGATTTCGGCACAGCCGTGGTCACTGCGCTACCGCCCGATGAGCTAGTCTTGATTTCAGGTTCTTCAACACTCTCAGGTACTGTGTCTTCCAAAAACAGTTCCATCAATGTGCCTTCACCACTAGCCGGCTCCCCGGTTGTTGCATCTACACGTATCGTTTCGATACCAGAGGGAGGTGTAAATTCATCTTCAGGTACGCCGGTTAAAATTTTGCCTATAAACGCACTCCACATGGGTAAAGCCGCCACACCGCCAGCTTCTTTTTTCCCCAATGGCTCGAGTCCGTCTGAACCGACCCACGCGGCGGCCACCACCTGCGAATTAAATCCTGTAAACCATGCGTCAAGTTGATTGTTGGACGTACCGGTTTTACCGGCCAGATCTTTTCGACCCAAAGCCTCACCAGCTCGTCGCGCTGTACCCCTTGATACCACATCACGCATCATGCTACCCATGATGTACGCATTGCGTTCATCTATCACGCGTGGTGCGTTCACCACATCAAGTTCTGCCAACTCCGATGCAATTACACTTTCAGACACTTCAGATGTAGGCTCAGTTTGACTAGCCTCATCACTGGCGTCTGCCTGATCTTCACTGGAAGCAGCCGCATCGGTGTCGGTTTGATCGTCTTCAGTAATAGCTTCTACCTCTGCCAACAATTCATAACCCGAATCAGGCTGGCAGTCGGCACACAAAACAACCTTGGGTGTTGTGTAGAGCACATCACCTCGTGGGTCTTCAATGCGTTGAATAAAATGCGACGGTACTTTGTAACCACCATTTGCGAAAATGGCGAAAGCCGATGTTAGCTCCATTGGTGTGACCGAAGCATTGCCAAGCGCCAAAGACAAGTCTGGTGGCAAGTCGGCCTCCCTAAACCCGAAGCGCTGCGTGTAATCAATAGCCGCTGGAATACCGATTTCCCGCAGTACACGCACCGAAACCAGATTTCGAGACTTAACCAAAGCCTCTCTGAGTCGTGTTGGGCCAAAAAAACGGCCGCTGTAGTTTTGAGGCCGCCACTCACCTTCAAGCGCTGCGTCATGGAATACCACTGGCGCATCATTATAGATAGTTGCTGCAGTATCACCATTCTCCAGTGCCGCCGAGTATATAAATGGCTTGATAGTTGAGCCAGGCTGTCGTCGCGCCTGTGTTGCCCGATTGAATTTACTTCGAAAGTAGTCAAAACCACCGACCAACGCCAACACCTTGCCGGTTCTGGGTTCAAGCGCCACAAACGCGCCTTCGATTTTCGGTTCCTGTACAAATCGAGCGCTACCGTCGGCTCTAATTTGCAGATGAATGACATCGCCAACATTAAGTACGTCGCTTACCGCCACTATTTCTGCACCCAACTCATCAACGCCAATGCGCTGCCGCGCCCATAAAACATCTTCGAGTGAAATACTGAATTCTTCACCTTCAGCCGTAACAAGGATAGCTGTGGCTTCATCGACTGCTACTACAGCTGCCGGGTGCATTCCACCGCGATTTGAATATTCGTTCAGATTTTCCGCAAGTAAAGCTGGGTCACTGAGCGTGGCTTCGTCTACTGCGCCAATTGGACCGACATACCCGTGTCGACTTTCATAGTCGAACAAGGCATCTCGAAGCGCATCGTTTGCGGCAATTTGATTGGCAGAACGAATGGTTGTGTAAACGTTGAATCCGGCGGTTGCCCAACTATCGCCGTAGAGTTGTTGGATGCGCTCGCGAACCATCTCGCCCACGTAATTAGCTTCGGCTTCAGGCCTTGAGTAGTGCAACGCTGCACTTACTGGAAGTGCCCTGGCCTGAGCAAATTCCTTGTCTCCAATCATGCCAAGCGCGTTCATTCGCCCTAGCACGTAGTCGCGTCGCAACAGCGCTCTATCAGGGTTAACGATCGGATTGAACGTTGATGGCGCTTTCGGCAAACCCGCTAACATGGCCGCCTCTGCAAGCTCAATGTCGCCTATTTTCTTGCCGTAGTAAACCTTGGACGCAGCAGCAAATCCGTAAGAGCGATTGCCCAGATAAATTTTGTTTATATAGAGTTCAAGGATTTCGTCTTTATCAAGTTCAGATTCAATTTTAAACGACAGAAAAATTTCTTTGGTTTTTCGTATATAGGTTTTCTCGTTTGTGAGAAAGAAGTTCCTCGCCACTTGCATGGTGATCGTACTACCACCTGGTCCTTTTTTACCGGTCTTTAGCAGATAATAAAACGCACGCATCAAGCCTTGGTAATCAACACCCGGATGCACGTAAAAGCGCTTGTCTTCTGCGGCAATGATCGCGTCTTTTAAATGTTGCGGCACAGCCGAAATTTGGATCGGTTCTCGCCTTTTTTCTCCGTATTCGGAAATCAGCAGTCCGTCTTCTGTGTAAATACGCAACGGCATCTGCAACTGCACATCACGCAGCACATTAACGTCTGGAAGATCGGGTTTCATTTTGTAATACAGCAGGCTGACGCCGATCGCACACAAAATTCCGAAGGTAACGCCCGTTATGGCAAGCCATTTGAATATAGAAACCCATATTCCACGCTTTTTGCGTCGGCTGCTGCGGACATAAGACTTACGTCTGGGTCGTCGATGTGATGAAGAATGAGGCATACAAGCCGGTTGAATCGTTGCTTAGCAACAAATTATACCAACTGACTTGGGCGATACGCCAAAACTTCACTGTGGTTTGCGAACTAGACACATACGCCAGATTTCTGGCACTCAGAGCCCCTTTTGGCCTGATGAAGCTGAAAAACGATTTTCGAACGGAGGAAATTCGCCCAAGCCATTGTTACCAATAGAGAAATTGTCTATTGGCGATTAAAGAATTAACTGGTTTACGGCGCTAAAACGACATGGCACTCAAAATTGCATCACGAAACTCCGGACTGGTTGGCGTTGATATAACAGCTACTTCAGTAAAGCTCCTTGAGCTAAAACCGACAAAAAAGGGCTTTAAGGCGGTGAGTTACACCGTTGAGCCCCTGCCGGCGAACGCCGTACTGGAGAAGAACCTGCAGGATGTCGAGGCGGTTGGCGACGCCATCAGACGCGCTGTGAAGCGTTCAGGTACGCGAACCAAAGATGCCGCCGTAGCGGTTCCCAGCGCTATGGTTATTACCAAAGTCATTCAAATGCCCAGTGATCTGAAGCCACACGAAATGGATGCCCAGATTCAACTGGAGGCAGATCAATACATTCCATACGCGCTCGAAGAGGTCAACCTAGATTTTCATATCATCGGCCCATCTGAAGAGGCCAGCGGTATGGTCGACGTTCTGCTGGCCGCCTCACGCAGCGAGAATGTTGAAGATCGCACAGCGGCGGCCGAGATCGGTGGGCTTAATGTAAAGGTTGTTGATGTTGAACCCTACACAATGGAAGGTGCGTTTCAACTAATCAAACACCAACTACCTAATGAAGGCCAGGAGCAAACCGTTGCCATTCTCGACATAGGCGCGAGCATGACAAGCCTCTGTGTGCTACGCGATCAAAGTTTGATTTACACACGCGAACAACCTTTCGGTGGCAAACAACTTACTGAAGAGATCATGCGTCGCTACGGGCTTTCGTACGAAGATGCTGGTCGTGTTAAGCGTGTTGGTGGGCTTCCTGATAACTACGAACCTGAAGTGCTTGCACCGTTTCGCGACTTGATGATTCAACAGGTCAATAGGTTCCTGCAGTTTTTCTTCTCTGCAGACAAAAACGATTACGTCGATCAAATTGTTCTTGCCGGTGGTAGTACCGGTATTCCAGGTGTTGCAGAGCTAATCGAGGAGCGAATTGGAACACCCACTATTATCGCTGACCCGTTTGGCGAAATGAGCATCGGCTCAGACATACCCGCTCAACGTCTTAGAGACGATGGACCGGCAATGATGATCGCAGCAGGGCTGGCTATGCGAGGAGCGAATTAATGACAAAGATTAATCTATTACCGTGGCGTGAAACGCACCGGCGTGAAAAGAATAACGAATTTTACGTAATTCTTGCAGTCGTTGCGGCCCTGGCAGCAGGTGCAGGCTTTGGCGGTTTGCAATTCGCAAAAGATAAGGTTCAGTTTCAGGAAAAGCGTAACGCACGCCTGACCACAGAGATCGATCTGCTGCAGGATGAACTGGCTGCAATCCGCGAACTCGAAACCACCAAAAATAACCTGCTGGCTCGAATGAAGATCATTCAGGAGTTGCAGGGCCAACGACCGCAAATTGTTCATACCTTTCATGAAGTAGCAACGCGACTACCTGATGGCGTATTTCTGACATCAATGAAGCAATTCGGATCTAACCAACTGATTATCGAAGGGCGAGCAGAGTCCAATGCGCGAGTGTCAGCATTGATGCGAAGAATGGACCGCAGCGATTTTTTCTCTAACCCGACTCTGGATGTTATCAAGGCGAATGTTAACGATGGCATCAGTGAATTTAAGTTAAGCATCATCCAGGTAAAACCAAAAACTGAAGGTGAAGAGGAGGCGGAAAATGGCGCTATCTAATGCAATTTCCGATATGAAGTCAATTGATGGTGAAGACTTCAAACGCCTCGGCACTTCACCGATTCTGTTGCGGATACTGATTCTCATCATAACTGCCAGCGCCGTACTATTCGCTAGCTACTGGTTCTTGATAAAACCAAAGTTTGCTGAGTTGGAAAATGTTAAAGCCAAAGAAATTACTTTGCGCGAAACATTTGACAATGAGCAGTCAAAAGCCGCCAACCGAACTGCATACGTTGAGCAGCTTGAAGAAATGAAGAAAACCTTTAACGTCATGCTCCGGCAGCTGCCAAACAAAACCGATATTGAAAGCCTGTTAGTTGACCTGTCTCAAACCAGTGTGGCGAGTGGCCTGGACGTTAAGTACTTCAAGCCTGAGACCGAAGTACCAAAAGAGTTCTATGCTGAGTATCCAATACGAATCAGTGTTACTGGTCAGTATCACCAATTCGGACAATTTATCAGTGGCCTTGCTGCCCTGCCTCGAATCGTTACGCTCAGCAATATCAATATTGTTGAACTCAGTGAAAAGAAACCAGCTGGAGCTCAGACAAATACTCCAGCCAATCAATTGAAAATGGATCTGGTGGCTACCACCTACCGTTATATCGAGGAGGAATAAGCACAATGCATCGGTTAAATTCCATTGTGCTACTTAGTGTAGCAAGCCTGCTTAGCGCATGTGGCGGCGATATGTCAGATCTTGAGAAGTTCATAGACGATACCAAGTCGCGACACATTGGCAAGGTGGACCCCTTACCAGAGTTCCCGCCGTATGAAACGTTTGCTTATGAAGCCGACCAAGTACGTGACCCGTTTAGAGCACAAACTGATATTGGCGCTGCACCTATAGCTGAAGTGGAGTACAGCGGCCCAAGACCCGAAGCAACCAGACGAAAAGAAGTTTTGGAATCATTTCCAATTGATTCATTGAAAATGGTCGGCTTATTGCAGCAGAAATCACAAACGTGGGGTCTTGTACGTGACCCTGATGGCACTATCCATCGTGTTCAGCCAGGCAATTATGCCGGCACAAACCATGGAAAGATTGTCAGTGTAAAAGAAACCAAAATTGGGATCGTCGAACTTGTACCAGACGGTCTTAGCGGCTGGGTAAATCGCGAGGCGCAACTTGCGATGTCCGATGACTAGTTTTATACGGAGACATAAGGTGATAAACCAACAACGCAAAAAGGCTACACGCATCGGCCGCAACCATTATCTCGATAAAGTTGTACGTGCCGCTGGCATCACAATGATTGCCACAGCAGCACTGGCTGTTCAACATGTTCAAGCCGCAGGAAATGCCTTGCTGGACATCAGCCATATAACGCTACCTGGTAACAAGCAACAATTGGCATTGACCCTCAGTGGTCCTGCCGATAACCCAAAGGCGTTCACCATAGACAACCCCGCGCGCATTGCGCTCGACTTGCCTGATACAGAAAACCAGATAGCAGAACGCAACCTGAGCATCGGTGCAGGCTTACTGCAGAACGTGACTACCGTTGAGGCGGGTGGCAGAACTCGCGTGGTTATCAACCTTGCCTCTATGACCCCGTACAGCACAGCGGTTCGCGGAAATCAGTTGTTTGTTACGCTTGACTCCGATGCGCAAGCCGCCAGCGTAAATTCAAATCAATCTATTCTTGCAGCTGTGCAGGAAGAAGAACTAAAAGCTACCTTCCAACAACAAGGACACTCAATCAATTCTATTGATTTTCGTCGCGGTCCACTCGGAGAAGGTCGCATCTTGTTCGATCTATCCAGTGCCGGTGTTATCACCGATATGCGAGAGGAAGGTGGACGGGTGGTTATTGAATTTCCCGACACTCAACTTGCGGCAAAACTGCAAAAAAGATTGGATGTAATGGATTTCGGTACACCAATCCAGTACATCGACGCTATTTCCAATAAGCGCGGAACCAAGGTTATTGTTCAGCCTGCAACACAAGAGTTCGAACAGCTGGCCTATCAATCTGACAATATGTTTACGGTTGAACTCAAGCCAATGAGCAGAGAAGATATTGAGGAAAACCGCAAAGCAAAATTTGGTTACGTTGGTGAAAAGCTGTCGCTAAACTTCCAAGATATCGAAGTGCGATCAGTACTGCAGTTACTGGCAGACTTTACTGATCTGAACATTGTCGTCAGCGATTCGGTGCAAGGCAAGCTCACACTACGTCTCAAAAATACACCCTGGGACCAGGCGCTGGATATCATCCTGCAATCAAAGGCATTGGGTAAGCGTCAAGCTGGCAACGTCATCATGATAGCGCCTGCTGAAGAAATAGCGACTCGTGAGCGTATTGAACTTGAAGGCATGAAGCAGAAGACAGAGCTTGCACCCATTCGAACTGAGTTCTTTCAAGCTAACTACGCCAAAGCATCTGAACTGGCAACCCTGCTGCAATCAGCAGCTGGCGGCCTGCTCTCCGAGCGAGGGGCTGTTACCGTCGACGATCGCACTAACACATTGCTTATCAGCGACACCGCTGATCAACTGGCCGACATACGTGCGTTGGTTCATCGACTCGATGTACCAATCAGACAGGTCTTGATTGAATCTAGAATTGTCATTGCATCAGACGATTTTAATAAAGACATTGGCGTTCGCTGGGGGCTGAATAGAAACACCGCTGGTGTTGTCGGTCAAGGCACAGGCGAAGGCTTCGCTCTTTCCGGAAATTCCAATGGACTTTCAAATCTGCTCAATGGCAGCGACCTTGATGCAAACCGCTTTAACGTCAATCTGCCTGGCAACAATGCGGCTGGGTCTCTGGCAGTAGCATTAGCAAAGCTTCCATTTGGCACGCTGCTCGAACTGGAACTTTCCGCAATGCAGGCCGAAGGCACTGGCGAGGTGATCTCAAGTCCACGCGTTATTACTGCAAACCAGCATGAAGCACATATTGAGCAAGGGGTTGAAATTCCTTACCTTGAGGCCTCCTCTAGTGGCGCGACTTCAGTATCGTTCAGAAAGGCGGTACTGGGCTTAACAGTGACACCGCAAATCACGCCTGACGACCGCATTGTTATGGATTTGAAAATAAACAAAGACACGGTTGGACAAATATTCAGCGCCGGGAACATTAATGTGCCAAGTATCGATACCCGCGAAGTCAACACACAAGTGCTTGTCGATAATGGCGAAACTGTCGTGCTTGGTGGTGTATACGAACAAAACCTGTTGAACAAAGTGGATATGGTGCCCTTCTTCGGAAACTTGCCTCTGGTTGGTCGATTCTTCCAGCATACAACTAATCAAGATGACAAATCAGAGCTGCTGGTGTTCGTAACACCGAAGATCATTAAGGAAAATGTCTCTCTGAGTTATTAAAGAACTGCTTGGTCTACCAGGTGGTAGCGCAAAGGCCTCTTGTCGCGAGACAAGGGGCCTTTTTTGTGCCTCACACAAGAATAGCGCTTAGTGAGGTGTAACAGGCAAACTGCACCACGCCGGTTTTTCTGAGGTGGCCTTTCGCAAAAATGGCTCTGCAGGTCACCATTGACAACGCATTTTGGTCATATTGGCATGAACCGAAACGCAAGTGAGGTGATTTTGAGCAATTTTGAATGTGCAGTTTGTTTGTTACACCACACCAGCTTCGGTATAGTTCATTTATTTTTTTAAAGAGCCTCTGGCATGACCAGCATTTTTCTGATCGGACCAATGGGTGCCGGAAAAAGCAGTGTTGGTCGTTCGCTGGCCAGTAAACTGCATTACGAATTTTACGACAGCGATCGAGAAATCGAAGCGCGTTGCGGTGTCGATATCCCAACCATATTTGACTATGAAGGTGAAATAGGATTTCGCGACCGCGAAGCCGCTATGATCGATGAGCTTACCGCCCTGCCCAACATTGTGTTGGCTACCGGCGGCGGTGCGATACTGCGCGACGCCAACCGGCTGTGTTTGCGCGACCGCGGTCACGTGGTATTACTGTCGGTTGAATTGAAGGAACAGTTCCGACGAATCGGTCTGGACACCAAACGCCCTCTTTTGAACACCGAAGACCCGAAAGCCCGATTGCGCGCACTTATGGAAGAACGTGCGCCTACCTACAAAGCACTGGCACACGTTGAAATTGCTACTGATTCACGACGGATGCATCATGTGGTCTCAAGAATATTGCGTCATTTGAAATCCAACGGTCTCACCTCCCAATGAGCACATCCGAAAAATCAATCATGACTACCCAGACAGTTCACATCGATTTCGGACCGCGTAGCTACCCGATAAAAATTGGTGAAAATTTGCTCAAAGAGCCGGGCTTGCTCAACCAGTACGTAAAAGGCAAAGCGATGATAGTCACCAATGAGACAATCGCGCCAATCTACTTGCAGCAGGTGCTCGACGCACTTGGCAATACACCGTCGTCGAGCGTTGTCCTACCCGATGGTGAAGCTTTCAAGAGCATGGAAACAATGGATTTAATCTATGACGCTTTGCTTTCAAACGGTTTTGATCGTGGTTGTACAGTAATCGCACTGGGCGGCGGCGTCATTGGCGATATGGCTGGCTTCGCGGCCGCCAGTTATCAACGTGGCGTTAACTTTATTCAAATACCTACTACCCTGCTTGCGCAGGTGGATAGCTCAGTTGGTGGAAAAACTGGCGTGAATCACCGATTAGGGAAAAACATGATCGGGGCCTTTCATCAACCGGTAGCTGTGCTGGCAGACATGAGTGTGCTGGCCACCCTTCCCGACCGTGAACTCAAAGCCGGTCTGGCGGAGATCATTAAATACGGATTTATAATAGATGAAGCCTTTTTTTCCTGGTTAGAGGCAAACATGACCGCATTGCTGGCAAGAGATGCCAAAGCAATCGCCCATGCGGTGAAACGCTCATGCGAAATCAAGGCGGCTGTGGTCGCAGCCGATGAATTCGAGCGTGGACAACGCGCATTATTAAACTTTGGCCATACATTCGGCCATGCAATAGAAGCCGGTATGGGTTACGGCAACTGGCTACACGGCGAAGCTATCAGCGCAGGTATGGTTATGGCGCTGGATATGTCGCAACGGTGCGGCATGATAAGCCACACCGAAGTTGATCGCGGCCGTGCACTGTTATCTGCTGCAGATCTGCCAACATTGCCACCACCGGAGGTCGATAAGAACATGTTTGAACGTTACATGCTGCGTGATAAAAAAGTGATCGACGGTCAAATCAGACTTATTCTGCTCGAATCCATTGGCAAGGCCGTCGTTAGTGCCGATTTCAATCCAGAAAAATTGCATGAAACGCTAGATCACGTTGCTTCGCTTACACGCGAATAACTGGAAACATTGTAAACACGAAGACACGTGCAATCCAAAAGTTTCAAGGTTTGCGGTTAATATAGTAATATCATTCGTTGCTTCATACAGTGCATAACCCATGTCGAGCACCGACGAACAGTATTCGAACCCGGCAGCGGCACTAAGCGATGCCGCGTTAGGCGAATTGCAGCTGCGCCAGCAGCCATTTACCACGAGACCCGATAGCGGTGAAACGTTCGTGGATGGCATTGCTGAGGCACAACTCGATGACATAAAACAAGCGCTTATCTCAGGCGATGATCTGCTGCTCATTCTGGGACCGGAAGGTTCCGGAAAAACAACGCTGTTAAACCAGCTCGGCGCTAAAAGCGGGCAACGCATTCAATGCTTTTCAGTTCGCGGCAGTGAACGGTTCAGCACAGCAAACCTGTTCGCAGGCATGATTGAAGCGTTCAAAAAAGAACCACCCGACGACCTGAAACTCATGCTCGACGAGCTCATTCCCTGTTTGCAGGTAATGGCCGATCACAATACGCTGGGGGCGGTTGTACTGGACGACGCCCACCTCATCCCCGAAACGGAGCTAACCAAGCTACTCGGCGGCATGTTGTATCTCAACAGCAGCGATGAGACTTTGTTGCGCGTAACGCTCGCAGCGCCCACGGAGTTCGAAGAGCGAATCCCTGAGCTACTGCCTGAAGGAGCCGATCTACCCTATTCGTCGCTGGCTATAGACGCATTTGATAAAGTCCGAAGTGCCGCCTATCTGGATTATCGCTTACAGCAAGCCGGACTGACCGATGAATTTCCATTCTCTGACAATGAAATCGCTGCCATAAACGAGGAAGCTGGTGGTCGGCCAGGTCTTTTACACACCGTCGCAGCCCGACATCTGAATAATCGCGACGAAAACTTCATCAGCGAAATTCCACCAGAACTTAAAGAGCGTAAAAAGAAGGCTGCCGGTGGTGGTTTGTTCGCAAAATTCGGTGGTACCAAACTGATAGCTGGAGGGCTGGCACTGGCCATGATCCTGGCTGGTTTGTTCTGGCTTAAACCTAACAGCAACGATGTGCCGGATGACCGCTACAAAGTCGTTGAAAGCAAGAAAATCGAAACAGAAAAAGTGGCAGAAACTGAAGCACCTCAACTACCCGACAATGGCAATACGGCGGAAAAGGTGGATGCGGAAAAGCCCACAACTGAAAACCTGTCTGATCAAAACCAAACAATCGCGACCGGTAGCAGCAGCAATGTTCAATCCGATGCTACCGAAACCGATCCCGCAATTGCAGCGGTCAAAGCCGAAGCAGCCAAGGCCGAAGCACAACGGTTGGCAAAACTTGAGTTAGCAGCTGAGCAAAAAGCCGCTGCAGATAAGCTGGAACAAGAGAAATTGGCAGCTGAACAGGCCGCCCAGGCCAAATTGGCTGAAGAACAGGCTGCCCAGGCCAAACTGGCCGAGGAACAGGCTGCCCAGGCCAAACTGGCTGAGGAACAAGCCGCCCAAGCCAAATTAGCCGAAGAACAGGCTGATGAACCCAAAGTTGCCGAGGCAGCAGCGGCAAACGCGGCCACTGATGACGACCAGCAGAATGCTCAATCCTCATTGAACAACCTGGAGTCACCCAATTGGATACTTGTTCAGAATCCAGCGTTATTCACGGTTCAAATGAGTGCATCCAAAGACCGTAAATCGGTTGAAGATTTTTTAACCAGAACCGGATTGGAACCACCTAACTCGATCTTTTCATTCGAGCGAAATGGCACAACCTGGTACGCGTTGGTGCATGGACTTTACAACGACATCGAAGAGGCCAGAAGAGATATTGAAAAAATGCCTGCCGACACACGCAGCAACCAACCGTGGATTCGCGCTGTAGGTCGCATCCAGAAAGCCATGAAAGATCAATAATACTGGATACCGCGTCACAACAGCTTGTGGCTGAGGCTTCCAATTTAACCAAGCCAACCAAGCAAGCAACCATCACCAAAAAACTCTAACTTATTGATTAATATATAATTAATTCAATTTCTTTGGTGAGCGCTCAGTCGTAAGATGCGCACAGGCTCGCCTCTGCACTTAATACAAGGCACTCCCAACTCCCCGTTTTAGCGTTTACCCGCAGTATCCCATCAGTATAATGATCGGCCCTGCGCCAAAAAAAACAGCTGTGCGCTGACACTTCCCATTACCCGAGGCTAAAACGCATGAACTATCTAGACAACCTCGCAAACCATGGGCTCTACCAGCCAAATTTCGAGCATGACAACTGTGGTTTCGGACTCATTGCCCAAATGGATGGACGACCCAGCCATGCTTTAGTCCAGACCGCGATTACCGCGCTGGGAAGAATGACACATCGTGGTGCGATAGGCGCTGACGGAAAAACTGGCGACGGCTGCGGTTTATTACTTAGAAAACCAACCGAATTTCTCCGCAGCGCAGCAGCCGAGGCTGGTGTGTCGCTCAATGGTGAGTTTGCTACAGGCATAGTCTTCATGAGCCATGATGATGCCATTGCCAGCCAGTGCAAAAACGCGCTGGAACAGGAATGCACTGCACGCGGGCTGCGTTTCAATGGTTGGCGGAAAGTGCCCATCGACATTAATGCCTGTGGTGATCAGGCGAAAAACTCGGTGCCACGAATTGAGCAATTGTTTGTTAGCGCAACCGAGGAAATGGACACGGCTGAGTTTAATCGGCATTTGTTTGTAGCAAGACGTAAAGCCGAAATGGCGTTGAACGAAATAGACCCCGAATTCTATGTGTGCTCATTGTCTTGTGATGTGATTTTATACAAGGGTCTGGTGATGCCAGAATTCCTGAGCACGTTGTATACAGACCTTGAAGACGAGTCGTTACAGTCGTCTATTGCCGTTTTCCATCAACGCTTTTCAACTAACACATTACCGCAATGGAAAATGGCGCAGCCGTTTCGTTACCTTGCCCACAACGGCGAAATCAACACTATCCAAGGCAATCGTAACTGGGCCAACGCGCGTGCACCAAAGTTGCGTTCCGATGTGTTACCCGAACTGCCTGAGCTAACCCCATTGGTCAGCCAGACCGGTTCTGACTCCAGCTCACTGGACAATATGTTGGAGGTACTGATTGCAGGTGGTATGAATATCTTTCGCGCCATGCGCATGCTAATTCCACCAGCATGGCAAAACACCTGGGAGCTCGACTCCGAGCTGCGTGCCTTTCTTGAATATAACTCAATGCACATGGAGCCATGGGACGGACCAGCCGGCATTGTATTGTCTGATGGTCGATATGCTAGCTGTGCACTCGATCGTAACGGCTTGCGACCAGCGCGCTATGTCATCACTAAAGATCGACATATTACCCTTGCCTCAGAAGTTGGCGTGCACGACTACCTCCCCAGTGAAATTGTTACCAAAGGCCGATTAAAGCCAGGTGAAATGCTCGCAGTCGATACGCAATCCGGTCGTCTACTGCTGCCACAGGATATAAGCGACATACTTAAAAACCAGCAACCCTATGCCAAGTGGCTACAAAAAAATGCACGCCATTTACGCTCCCGATTACGAGATGCGCCGCAGTCCACAGCACCGTTTAACAATGAACAGCTTGCCACTTATGAGAAAATGTTCAATGTTTCTTTTGAAGAACGTGATCAGGTTATTCGTGTGCTGGCAGAAGGCGCTCAGGAAGCGATTGGCTCAATGGGTGACGATACGCCCTTCCCGGTTATGTCAGAACATGTAAGGCACCTGTACGACAATTTCCGACAGCAATTTGCGCAAGTGACTAATCCGCCGATAGACCCTTTACGCGAAACCATTGTTATGTCGCTGGAGACCTGTTTTGGTCGTGAAAAGAATTTGTTTCGCGAAACCCATCATCATGCCAATCGCTTGTTGGTTCGCTCACCGGTACTATCGCGTGAAAAATTTGAAACGCTTGTTGCCATGGATGATGAGCCAGGTTATGCCAACGCCGTCATCAATTTACAATACGATCCCGAAAAATCCACGCTGCAACAAGCATTAAAGAGCATTACTGCCCAAGCAATTAATGCCGTACGTGAAGATCATTGCGTCATACTTGTTCTTAGCGACCGTCACCTGACCACTGGCATGTTACCGGTGCACGCACTGCTGGCAACGGGTGCTGTTCATCATGCATTAATTAAAGCTAACTGCCGTTGCGATGCCAACATAGTTCTAGAGACTGCAACGGCCCGTGATTCGCACCAAACTGCTGTGTTAGTTGGTTATGGTGCTACTGCTCTTTATCCCTATCTTGCCTATGAATCCATTCAAGGCATGGTACGTTCCGGTGAGATAGACTCTGAAGATGTTCCACAATTAGAACAGAACTATCGCAAAGGCATTAACAAGGGTTTGATGAAAATCTTGTCCAAGATGGGTATTTCGACCATTGCCAGTTATCGCGGTGCTCAGTTATATGAAATTGTTGGGCTGCACGACAATGTGGTTGATCTGTGCTTTACCGGCACCACCAGCCGTATTCAGGGCATAGACTTTGACGACCTTGAAAAAGATCAAAAAATTCTTGCTGATCGTGCATTCAACCCCCAAATAGCCCCTTCGCAAGGTGGCTTGCTCAAATACATTCATGGCGGTGAGTATCACTCCTACAACCCCGATGTTGTTAATCAGCTTCAGGCAGCGGTTAGCAGTGGCGAGTTCAGCGACTATAAAATTTATGCTGACAGCGTAGACAATCGACGCCCCGCGATGCTTCGCGACTTGCTGAATCTAAAACCTGCCAAAACGCCAGTTCCATTGGAATCGGTTGAGCCAATCGAAGCCATACTAAAACGCTTCGATTCAGCAGGTATGTCGCTTGGAGCCTTGTCGCCAGAGGCGCATGAAACACTGGCCGAAGCTATGAACCGGCTGGGTGGTCGTTCAAATTCAGGAGAAGGTGGTGAAGACCTTGAACGTTACGGCACCATCAAAATGTCAAAGATCAAACAGGTGGCATCGGGTCGGTTTGGTGTAACACCACACTATTTGGTGAATGCTGAAGTACTGCAAATCAAAATTGCCCAAGGTGCAAAGCCTGGTGAAGGCGGCCAACTGCCGGGGCATAAAGTCAACGCCATGATTGCCAAGCTACGCCACAGCTCGCCAGGCGTTGCACTTATTTCACCGCCTCCGCATCACGATATCTATTCAATCGAAGATCTCGCACAACTTATTTTTGATCTGAAACAGGTTAATCCGGACGCACTTATTTCAGTCAAGCTTGTTGCCGAAGCCGGCGTCGGTACAATCGCTGCTGGTGTAACAAAAGCCTATGCCGATCTGATTACCATTTCAGGGTACGACGGTGGTACCGGAGCTTCGCCTTTAACCAGTGTCAAGTATGCCGGCTCGCCGTGGGAGCTGGGCATGACAGAAACCCATCAGGTGCTTCGCGCAAACGGCTTGCGTGAAAAGGTGCGCGTGCAGGCCGATGGTGGTCTTAAAACCGGACTTGATGTCATCAAAGCGGCTTTGATGGGTGCAGAGAGTTTTGGTTTTGGCACCGGACCCATGATTGCAATGGGTTGTAAGTATCTGCGTATTTGTCATCTGAACAACTGCGCAACCGGCGTTGCAACACAACACAAAGTGCTGCGCATGCGGCATTTCAATGGGAACGTCGACAAGGTCATGAATTACATGAAGTTCATTGCGCAAGATGTGCGTGAACACATGGCCACATTGGGTGTAACAAGCCTTGCAGACATTATTGGACACACTGAATATCTGGAACCCAACGGCGGTGTAACAGAACGTCAAGCAAAAATTGATTTAAGTCCATTACTGGCAACCGGTGGCATTCCGGATTCGGAACCACGATATTGTCAGGTAAAAGGCAACACACCTATGGATAAGGGATTGCTTGCCGAGCAAATGGTAATGGATT
>CALIMV010000498.1 GCA_938045275.1 uncultured Granulosicoccaceae bacterium | reverse complement strand
ACCTGGACATCGACTGTCATTCCTCCAGCAGAACAAACTGCCCAATTTGGTGAATTACGTTACGAAGGCCATGGTAATTGGCAGGTAAACGGCGATGCGGTAGTGTCCCAATTGGCTGGTATGAAAGAAACCACAGGCAACAAGTTCGGCGGCATGATGCAAGCCATTGTTTCAGCACTTGTCCCTAAAGAATCCAGTGCGAACGTATACGAGCAAACCGATTCTCGAATTGTATTTGTACACGAGAGTACCGGACAAGCAACATTATTAGAGCGAATTTAAAATTTGAGCGACTTTAAAGTTTTACAGCGAAATTAAATAATAGCGACTTTAAATCAACCACATCCAACCCGTGTTGTTTACACGGGTAAGCAATCGTTGTAACAGATGCCACTCTAACAACTTAATCACATCTGCTAGTTAAGCACACCAACACCTCAGTTCGACCACTAACCTTTAGTAGAAACTACCCCCTTGATCAGGTGATGTTAGTTCATACCTAATTTGTTAGCCTGAAAATATTATTCATCCTTACGATTAATCTGCTTTAGGAACACAAATGAAAAAAATACGCATAGTCCGTTTGACTGTAGTCGCAATGCTAACTTTAACTTTAGCAACCGGCTGTCTTGACTCCATGATTAAGCCAGAAAGTACGGTTACCAGCAAAGTTGGAGGCGGTATGGACGAACTGTTACCACCTTATTCAGGCCCAAAGGCTCGCGTTGCAGTTTCAGATTTCGAATGGAAAACGAACACCTCAAAAACAACGGTTGGCATCGGCGGTACTGACTTCTCATTCAAGCATGAAGATCAGGTCGCACACACCGATGCACTGAAAGCTATGTTGACAACAGCACTCGTGCAGAGCAATCGATATCGCGTACTGGAAAGAGCCAGAATTGATAGCGTTAAATCTGAAATTGGCCTTCAGGAAGATGGCTACACAGACGAATCCGGCAAGCAGAGAGGCGCGGTTAAAGGTGCAGATATTCTGGTAGTGGCGTACATAACAGGATGGTCGCCAGGCTCATCTGGTAAAAGCGGAGGCATAAGTGCAGGCCTGCTAGGGAAAAAAGCGTCCTCGCTTATTGGAGCCGTTTCTGGAAGTGTAAAGAAATCATCAATGTCAATGGATATCAGGATTCTGGATGCGGCCACGTCAGATATTCTGGCTGCCACCAGCGTTGAAACTGAAGCAACCGACAAAAATTTTGGTGGCGCACTTGCCGCACTAACCGGTAGCGGCTCGCTGGGCGGTGGCTTGGACACCTATTCAAATACGCCTATGGAGAAAGCAATACGCTCCAGCATCCTGGAAGCCACTCGCTACATTGCCGAGAATACACCAGCAGACTACATGGTTCATTAATGGGCTCGAGCCGTTGCTCACCACTCAACTATTTTACAAGCAACAATACTTCAATAAATTCCAGGGAAAAAAGGGTAAAAAATGAAATTGAAATACAGATTGTCAACTCTGTTTTGTCTAGCTTTAGCCGTATCTGCTTGTGGCAGCGACGGTACAGAAACTGTACCAGATGCGTCGACCATAGTTGATGACTTGAGCATGAATACAACTGACGACAGCATGACAGGTAATGGCGATACAACACCGCCGGTAACCGCCGGTATTCAGGAACCATGTGAAGGTAGCACAGGTACTTTACGTTTATCAGAAGGCCTGACTCTTTCGAATGTCAATACTGGCACTGACTACCTTATTACATGCACACTTGAATTTTCAGCTGGCACCTTAACCATTGAACCAGAAACCGAGATTGTGTTTGAGCAAAACACAGGAGTAGTAATAAAAGACACCGCCGAGATTCGTGCCATGGGTGGGTATGTGGCTGATGTTCGAAGAGAACCTTCTATAGTCATGCGTGGCAATAGTGCTTCAGGCCAGCCCTCGTGGAACGGTTTGCTGATTACATCACCAAGCATAGATAATTTTCTGGAAAATGTGGAAATTCACGATGCAGGATTCCAGAAAATCAGTTCGATATTTTTCCCCCAGGATGCGTCGGCACTGGTTGTTAACAATCAGCTCTCAATAAAAGGCCTAACGATTGATAACAGTGGCGGCATTGGAATATACAATGGCACCGATGCTGTGTTTGGTCAGATCAGCGATGTTCTTTTTGGCAATACAGCCTCGCATCCAATTCACACACCAACGTTCATAGCTGCAACGCAACTTGCTGAGAATAAAGACAGCTTTGTCTTCACTCAACAAGAGCAGAATAACCTTCAATCTATTGGCATGTATAGCGATCTGATGAGCGCGGATAGATTGGGCGGTCGATCTAGCTACGTTTTCGAAGATCTCGGCATTCCATATTATTCTTATTCCGGATGGTTCGGAAACGGTGAAATCGGCGTACAAGTACAAGCCGGTGTGGATATGATCATGGCTGCAGGCGTTAATATGAGAAGCGGTGGTGGTGTTGGTGGTCGGCTATCACTAAACGGCACTGCAGACGCTCCAATTACCTTAAGAGGGGCTGAAAATCTACCCGGCTTTTGGTCTGGAATAGAATACCGATCTAACAGTGCGCTCAATGTGGTTAGCCATGTAAATTCTTCCGATGCAGTCAATGGCGTTTTGCTAAGCGGCAATTTTTCTAACAACATCTCGGCCACTGTTACTGACTCTAACCTATCGAATACGAGCGAATGTGGTATCAAAGTTATTAACCCACTCAGTTCTCTTACGTTTGAAACTTCAGGCAATACCTATCTAAACAATGGCCAAGGTAGCTTGGGTGATGCTGAATGTTTTGGGAATCACCAGGAATAGTATCCTGAGCACTTAATTATCAAACGCGAAGCTAGATTTTAGCCAAGCTATAAATGACAGATCAGAGCTCCATGGAACGGAGCTCGATTTGTTTCCATGTTCGTCATCATTTAAGGAGCCGCAAGAACACATAACACTGATTTGAATGGCCATAAATCTACACTTTAAAGTTCATACTGATAACGCCTGCATAGAATTTGGAAATTATAAGAATACTCTCGCATCAGCTTCACCCGCTCCCATCTATTATTGTCAACTAAAACCACACCTTACAAAGCCTGCGAATACCGCAGCAAGTAAAAACACGAGGTGTTTTATGTAGATAATTGATTTGTAAAGTTATTGTTTTGAATGTCTTGCCTTGCCAGTAACATTACGTGTATATTTTCACTTCGTGCAGCGGTGCTGAAATCAGACTAAACAATTTAGTCATTTGCAGATTTGCATAACGATTTGGGCTGGCCGATGTGATTTTCCGAGACGTGGTAAGTAAACGCTTGTATGTCGACTAACGTTAGCAATTGGCTTAAGGCAATCAATTTATTTCAATATGCTAAACAATTTCAAAACAATGACATTGCAGGCAATCAGCTATTTCAATTAACTGATACCGACTTGATCAATATCGGTGTTACTTCACTTGGGCATCGAATAAGAATTCTGAACGCCGCAAGAGAACTTCCAAAACCCGACATTCAAGCAAGCTCTCCCCAAGCAGTTGACTACCTGACTGAGCGCAGACAGTTGACGGTGATGTTCTGCGATTTAGCCGATTCCACGCGCCTGGCGAACATATTGGATCCTGAAGATTTGCGCGAAGTTTTTAGAGCCTACCAAGCAACAGCTGCAGAAGTCATCGAGCGATATGACGGACATATTGCGCAATACCTGGGTGATGGTTTGTTGGTGTATTTCGGCTACCCAATCGCTCATGAAGACGATGCTATTCGAGCTGCACACACAGCCTTGGAGTTACCGGAATCCATAAGGGAATTGAATAAGCAGTTAGCCGAGAAGTTCAATATAAGTTTATCGCTTCGTATTGGCATTAGCACTGGCGATGTCATTGTTGGGCAAATTGGAGAACACCATTCCAGCGAAGTACTAGCCACAGGCACCACGCCAAATGAAGCCGCACACTATCAGCAACTTGCCGATTTAAACAGTAATGTGATTAGTCACAATACACGCGAACTCATTGGAGATCATTTCAACATTTGCGAAGTTGAAAAAAATGAGAATCAACCGCAGTCATTAACAAAATACAGAATTATCGGTAAACGTACTACTGAGAGTCGGTTCATTGCCTCACAAACAAACTCTAATGCGTTAATGATTGGACGTGATAATCAGCTAAACCAATTAAGATCAATGTGGGCATCTGCCGCTGAAGGGAAATCGAACGCGGTAATTGTTCAAGGCGAAGCAGGCATTGGAAAGTCGAGAATTGTACAAGCCTTAATAGATTCACTGCATAAAGAAAAATATCATCGGATTGTTTATCAGTGTTCTCCCTATCACATCGATACACCTTTATATCCGGCAATTCATCATCTGAACTACACCGCCCAAATTAAAACCACTGATAGTGACTTCAATAAGGGCCAAAAACTCGACTCTCTAATCGATCGGACCTCAACAGAGTCTGACCATGCTAAGGAATTGCTGACAGAATTACTTGAATTTTCCAATGATAATAAA
>CALIMV010000497.1 GCA_938045275.1 uncultured Granulosicoccaceae bacterium | reverse complement strand
TGTTAGACGTCTTGATGTAAAATTTACGATGCTCTAAATATCTGTGATGCGATGAGGCCGCTACGAGGACATTATGGTGGTTGCGCGGCTCATGAGGACAAGAATCTTATAGTAAGAGAGGACTCACTTACTGTAGCAAAGGGCACTGCTGCAAAAATAATTGATCTGGAGCAATCGGCATCCAATGCCAATGGATGAATTTAAAATATACTGTTCTAATGTTGCATTGAAGGTAGGCCTCCTGTCGCACCTCTAACGGTGGTTCGAATTTGACGTTTGCTCTGTGGCCGGATGAGATCGTCAGAACTCGACCGCGCCGCAACCGCAAGTTAATTCGAGTTCAAGTGGTAGTGCCAACAGACTGGCGCACAGGTGGCGCGATCAACTCGGCTTAGAAGCATGAAGAGATATGTTGAGCTTAATCCATTTGTTGGAAACATATGATAGATAGTGTATTCCGTTCAGTTGTACGAATTTATCGCAACATAAAAAAAGTATCTGGAGCAATCGCTCGAGTTTGTTCTCATGAGTTAATGGTGTTTCGTTTATTTGAGATCCCTGTGTACCTCGGGCTTTCATTTTTTCTCATTGCGATTTTGCCTATATTTATTTTATTTCATGCATCAAGTTTATTGTTAGGTCTGATCCCGTTAATACCATTGTTTTTAGTCGCTGCATTTTTATCTGTCCTGGTTCATGAACTTGGTCATGCGTTTTTCGTCCGCAGATGTAAATTTTTCGTTGAACAGATTTACATATCAGCACTGTACGGAGTATGTCGATATTCGCACCCAGATAATATAGTTCCACCAGTATCGATTGCTTGGGGTGGCATTCTCGCGCAGGCTCTGTTGTGTGCTTTACTTTACGGGCTTCAAGTGCTCTTTCTTCCCACAGATAATATTGGGTTAAGCTTAGTTTCGTACTTTCAGTTATTTGTGGATTTACTACTTATTTTTAATTTTTTCATGATAGCAATTAACCTTCTTCCTATTGCTGGCTTGGATGGTGAAATAATATGGAAACATGTTCGGTACTTATGGCGGTGAATTTTAAGTCAATATCACAACGCAATGTATGTCTCTATTGCTGGAAATAACGATGAGCATTTACGCACGTCTAACAATATCGTGCAGCGAACGGTTGCGCTCAACGCGCAACTTGAGTGCCTCAAAGCACGCGCTGAGCGCAACCGTTCCTGACGGAGGTTGTTATAGGTTCTGACCAAGCTTAGTTGACCAGAGCATATCCGCAATGACTAAATGAGGCTTAAGAATTGGAAATTTTAGCTAGATCGGTTTTGTTATTGTGTAGCGTGCTTTTAATCTGGATGATGATAAAAGACGGGCCCAAAATTGATAGGAAATGGGTTCTTATTTACTATAGTGCTACCGCAAAAATATTCTTTCTATTATTTTTTTTTGGCTGCGCTTTATTGTTAGTGTCTGCTCTAATGGCGGAAAACGTAAAGCCGGTAGTATATTCAGTGCTTATTTGCTTAGTTATTATATCGACCGTAACCCTATGCGAAGTATATCGTAGAAAAATATGGATAGATGAGGAGACCGTTTACATGCAGTCACCGTATTTTGCGAGAACTACAATACAGTTGCCGCATATAATTTCGGTGACAAATATCTGGTTACAATCGGGATTTCGAATTCGCAGTAGCTCTGGACAAAAAATCGACTGCTCGTATTATATGTCTGGCAGCTATCAGCTGAATGAATATTTGAAGATTATTCTGAACCAGAAAAATGGATAATTATGTACTTTTAAGTATCAATGTAAAAGTGAAAGAGCTTGTTACTAGCGGAGTACGTATAACAAGGCACTTAACTTCGCTCCCGTTGGTCGCCGGACGTGCTTCGCACGCCTGCTAGTGAAGCGTTAGCTGTACCAGTCGCTCTTTCTGTTCTGATGTATAAACTTTTATAGGTGTCTCATCAAACAAATAAAACCATCGCTCTGCTAATAAGAGCGATGGGATTCAGTTATTAATATTACCTTATGAATTCTTCCAGCAAATAATCGTTTTCGTAAGTTTTCGTTTTTACTCTCGACAGGCCAATTGAAGGTCCGCTGTTTCCAAATAACGGCGTACCTGAACCATAAATGACTGGCGCTCGTTTTAAAATTATTCTGTCGAGAAATCCTGCAGACAGAAGCGAACCCGCAAACTCTCCTCCACCACAAAGATAAATAGTCCCTTTTGAGGCATCCTGAACAGATTTTATACCTTGTTCAATTGACCCGGCCCAAACTTCTATCTCGCTGCTATTAGCGAGGGATAGGGATTTTGAGAATACATATGTTTTCATTGAGGGATACGGATTTTGACCTGCTATCAATCCAAACTGATATCCAAATTCGTAAGTTAATCGACCCATTATAGCCGTTTCATAACCATCCATACGTAGATGGTAGTCATCGACCACAGGGCCTTCAAAATCAAATTTGGAAATATCAGCTTGTGGGCCGCATATAAAGCCGTCCAGCGAGACGGCGACGTCATAAATGATGGGGTGCATAGAGCGCTCCAGTAGTAAGTAATTAGGTTGGCATTCGCCTGTATCTAAATTAACTACTTACTTGTTCACTGTTAGAGCACTCCCTTATTGATATATATCAGCCTATCGAGCATTCCTTTGATTGTCAATTGACCAATCAAATTACAAATTACTACATCAGGTATATTTTTAAACTAGTCAAAACATAAAACACTTTTTAAATCCGTATTCGATTCCAGAGATTTTTGACTGACTTGAAAAAGATTGACGGCTAACTAATCCATGCAGCAATCACTTGACCCTGTCACCGCTTCTGGCTATGCCAGAACACACTCTAAGCACAACTGTGTCGCACCGGCAATATATCGCTCTTCTTTGAGAAGAAAGAATTTTAGTAACTCCAAGCCACGCGCCAAAAATTACCATGCAGTCGAACGGTTTCGCTCAGCGCAATTGTTCCTCAAAGCGAATCTTAGGCATGATCTCAGAGAGTGTCAGAAGTGTGAGCTTCGCTAAGCTACAATTAGTCATTTATACAACTTTATATAGAAGGCTGTGGATAAAATATTTACTTGGGTTTGGCGTATCAATGGCTTGCTATTTATGTTTGGAGCTCTTTTATTAGCAGGTTCATTGATTTTCAATCAAATTAATCGCAGAACTCAAATTCCTCACGAGCGGACGGTGACCAACATTGCTTCCGACCCGGAAGGAAAAGAAAAATGGTTTTTAGCGAGTCCTCGCCGAATCAAGGGCACTGATATGGTTTATTTGGAGTTGGTATCAGAAAATTCAGAGGTATTGGTCGACGACTCAACAATGAATTATTTTGGTGATGGTCATAGTTACACGAGAGACAAGTCCAAAAATATTCTATTTTTAAACGAAGTTACTGATAAATCACATTGGCTCTTTAATGGTGTGGAGCAGTTAATTATGTCGGTAAAAGAATTGCCAGAGCACAGTCGTTATGGTAGTTACAACAGCGCACATCAGGATGAGAAAACTGTTGTTATAGTTTACTCTGTTATCGATAGCGATACGAATAAGGATGGGGCTATTGATGCAGAAGATCAAGATTCATTAGCCTTGTCAAATGCATTGGGGTCTAATTATCGAGTCGTGCTTGAAGACTATGAGAGAGTGTTGTCGGTTTCATTAATTGAAGAAAATATACTTTCGATAATCTACCAAACAGAAGGAGCAATATACAGTCTGAAGTATGCAATTGATAATTCAAAGCTACTTAGCAATACAGCATTGCCAACAATCGAGTGAGAGAAGTGCTGAGCATAGTTAGTAAAGGGGCATGTGTTGGTATTTCCTGGAAGTGTTTCTGTAATTAACTGCCATCGCATGCCTAACAGTATTACGGTTGATTGATGCGTTAGGCGTCAGCTCCGAAAAACGTTAAGTGCTTGGTTTAATGAAGTCACTATTTTGGAAAAAGTCCTTGAAATATATGTATCCTGTGGATGACAGCGTATCGGTTAAATCCATCACCAACATTCCTCAATGTTCGATAGGCGCGCCCATACCGTCAGTTGTATCAGGGGAGCATCGCACAGCGGTGCTTTTTTATATAGAAAAGGAGGTTGCTGCGGATTGGGATGGAACTAGTGTACGAGTTGTTAGTGCAGATTCTGAGGATGAACAGGTTGCATGTGTCATTTTTGATTTTTGCTATGCAACAATGTTCGGTCCTCCAAATGACGAAGCCTATGATGGACATCCATTAAGCGAGAAGGGGTTGGGGCCATATGGGGTATTTGAAATTATCGATTCGTCTTGGATACGTTTGTTAGAATCACTAAATTCGGTTCATCCGTGCCATGAGAAAGAAAACTTCATGATGAACAAACATCATTATGTCTTATCTTTTCATGATACAAATTTTGAATGTGTAGCTAGAGATTATGAGGTTTCGCTTCACTCAGGGTCAATAAAAACTGTTGCAGCGAAAATAATTGATAGTGTTTTGTAAAAATATACAACGTTCTAATTTACACGTTGCACCTGGTTGATGTTTGCGTCTTCAGACTCCACTAAGTCGTACTCAATCATATCTGCATGCCTATTACTAAAAACTCTTAACAAAAAGAATGATCATTAGAAACGCTAGAACGGAAGATGCAGTTGAATTATTGAAAATATACGCTCCATTGGTTAAAGGTACGGCAATTTCATTTGAATTGAGCCCACCTTCTATTGATGAATTTGCTAAGAGAATTGAAGCATATAGTAAAACGCACGAATGGCTGATTGCAGAAAATTCTGATGATGTATTGGGCTATGCGTACGTGACGCCTCACAGAGCACGAGAGGCGTACCGATTCTCTGTAGAGACATCTGTTTATGTCAAAGAGGGTCACAGAGAGCAGGGCATTGGAAAGCAGCTGTATACCGAATTGTTTAATCGTTTGAGGCAAAGTGAATTTCACAATGCCTTTGCAGGGATTGCTTTGCCCAATGAATCTAGCGAAGCACTGCATAAATCAGTCGGATTCGAAAAAATTGGTGTGTTCAGTGAAGTCGGTTTTAAACATGGAATATGGCATGATGTGTCATGGTGGCAAAGAAGAATAGAACAGCAATGATATTGGGCAGCTACAATTTCTTTAATTGTAGGAATTATATTCAGAAATCAGGCGCCGCACGTGTAACAAGCATGCGGACTGACATATAGGTTGTACATGAATTTGCAGCGTTACAGATAATGAAAGCTAAAACAAACAGGAATTTTAATGGATATACTCTATCTACTGCTTCTAGTAGCGGGTTTTCAAATAGCCGCTGCCTCGAGTCCGGGGCCAAACTTCATTCTAATCAGTAGTTATTCGACAACTAAGTCGGTACAGCACGCTCTTTTAGCAATAGTAGGCATTGTGGCTGGAATAATGATTTGGTCGAGCCTGGTGGTGCTCGGACTGGGTAGCGTTATTTCTTCTTCTCCGAAACTCTACAGTCTAATTCAATATTTGGGAGCAGGTTATTTAATATGGCTTGGAGCAACGATGATAGCTTCTAGTTTTAGCACTAAAGACAAACAAAGAAAAAAAGACACGTCAACTGTAGCAAGTTCGCCAATAGTAAAAGGGTTTTTAGTTAATATTGGAAATCCGAAAACCATTGCCTACTACACGAGCCTATTCGCAGTATTGATACCTGTTAATTCAGACGTTTGGGTCCTGGTAGCAGTCGTAGTTACCGATGCGATAGCCTGTTCGTTTTGGTGGATATTCGTTGCTTTCCTTTTTGGTGCAAATCCAGTAAAGAATCTCTTTCTGCGCCTACGTCATTATATAGATCGTGTTTTTGGAGGCGCTCTAATACTGCTTGGATTAAAACTTGCAATAGATCGCCCTTAGCTGCCTGGCAACTAGTAATCAATAAATGTTTGCAATGGAGTCAAACATTACGAACGGCAGTAATGGTGTGTATTTCGATTAATCAGCTACAGCTTAATTGAATAAATTATTATATCGATATAGAGCGACACTATGGGTACCGGCGATATTTATGAGCCAGAATATGTGGCTGCTCTGTTTGACCGATGTTCTTCGTCTTATCGGTGGTGGAGTGCTGTCGCATCTTTTGGCATGATTCGGCGCTGGCGCAAGGTCTGCGTAAACTCATTACCTGCAGAAACCAACGCTAAAGGAGAATTCGTAGATTTAATGGCGGGCACTGGTGAAGTCTGGCCGCATTTAACTCACCGCTTCCCGGACCTCAGAGAGATCAGAGCCATCGATATATCAAAACGGATGCATGAGGAGGCTGTAAAGCAACTCCACGCGAATAGATCAAATCGTATTTCTCATGTAAAAGCCAATGTTCTTGAAGTAGATCTTGTTAAACACAGCGCCGATTGTGTCGTGTCGACATTCGGTTTAAAAACGTTTAATACAGAACAACAGGCGCGAATTGCGGTACAGGTAAGTCGTATATTAAAACCAGGTGGCACATTTAGCTTTATCGAAGCGAGTGATCCGAAAAGCTGGATGCTACGGCCTTTGTATCGTTTTTACATGGATTATTGCTTACCTCTCGTGGAGCGATTAGTCTTAAAGGGTGCGCAAGATTTTTCGATGATTGGAGCTTACACTCTGAATTTTGAGAGTTGTAATGAGTTCGCTGATGCGCTTGCGGCTGAAGGATTGGAGGTCAATTTTTATAAAGATTTTTTCGGCTGCGCTACTGGTGTTTATGGAGTAAAGCCCACTGTTGCATCAGCGCAGTCTCTCTAATACTCGTATGGTGATTGAATACAATATCTATTCCTAGTCAGACGGAGCACGTTCTAGTATTTGGAACAATTCTAAATCGACTATAACGAGAACAAACTACCATCGAACCTTGTACTGATTGCTTAACCTGTTTTTATGAACTTCAGATCGAGTACTACGTGATCTATCTGGTGTGACATTTGGTTAAAGTACTGTTGCGAATTCCAACCACCTAAGTCTTTCCAATTTTTTAACTATTCAAACTAACCCATCAGTTATTGTAGAAGGATCGTTTGGTTTTAATTCGTCAAGAAGACAGAAATGAAAAATGGATTTGACTGTTTGTCCAGTGCCTATAACGTCTCATCACTAAGAAGACTGCGTATTTTTGCATGGGTTCTTTTTTTATTTAAGCTTGTTAAGCGTCTTGCATGCCGCTTCGCCACCGGACTTTACACTTTCGTCTGAAAGATGGCATCAATTAGCGATTCTTGGTGACTCAACGGGACTGACAATAGAGCAGCTGTTTGGTGATGATCTACCAGCCTCGGAGTACAATGATTCATGGGCTATCTTTCTTTGGGATAGTGCTTTACAACAATACGTAAATCCCGGCCTTTCAGGCAGTATTCCCACAGGACACGGATTTTGGATGCTTCAGAAAACAGGTTCGCCTGTTTCTCTTGACGTGCCCGATGTTGAAAGTGTGACAACTAAAACTTCGCCGGCTTGTTCGTCAGCGAACGGTTGTAGCGAAATCCCGTTGACTTCCAACAGCAACGCTGATTTATACAACATGGTGGGGTCGGCATTGCCTCTGACCCTCGACGTGGATGCTATTCGATTGGTATCTGATTCTGTTGACGGTATTTGCAAAGATGGTTGTTCTCCTAGTGAAGCAGCAGAACTTGATCTGGTTGGTCGATCTCTGTGGCACTATGACGCTACGCTTGGTAGTTATCGCGATCTTTCAGAAACAGGTTCACTGAACCCTTGGGAAAGCTTTTGGGTGGTTGCCAAGTCTGAACTTGCAGGATCTGCCACGAGCTACCTTTTTCCCACATCTCCAGCAGATCCACCAGACGTTGACTTACCCGCTAACATCGATAGTGCTGGCAACCTTGACACTCGCGACACTTCAGTTAATTTGCCGGCATTCCCTGGTGCTACCTGCCGACGTAGTGATTTCGAATGTGGAAGCGCGAGTGCCAACGGCGGCGTACAGCAACCCTATTCATTCCCGAACCACTCTATGGCAGCGCAAGTATCGTCGGGGAATGGAACAGCGATTAAGGACGTTTCCTTAGTTGCTAATGTCATGGGCAACACAGTCGCTAGAAGTCCTCAGCTAAGAAGCGTGTCCGTTGGAGAGGTTGTGAATAACATGATGTTCAACGTGTATGGTATCGTGGTTCTATTCTCACAGAAACCTGGTTCAGCTCCGAGTAATGGCTACATCATAGGAAATACAATCAAACACGGACCTGATACTGTGCTTCCTGCCGCGAGACAGTTATTACTATCGGGTGGCAACTATGCCGTTTCAGGTAACACTCAGATTGAAAGGGATGGCACGGTAACCAGAGAGTTTGAATCCAACGGCGTCACCACCATTGCGGCCGGTCCTCGCACCACACTGCTGGGAAACAATAAGTTAAACGTGCAGTGCGTAGGCGCATCAGTTCCTGTGAGAGATTCGTGGGACGCACGTATGATTGCCGAGATGAACGGCGCCGGAACAGACCCTGTGTTGGACAGTGCTGAGGTCGGCATCGGTCCCCGAGTTGGTCCAGTTTGGATGCCGGAGGATTCGAGGGTTAATCGATTTTACGAGCCTGGTATTGATGATCAAGGCCAGCGTGATTGGTCCACATATACCGGCAGCAATACGCACCCAGCTAACTATGATACGGACAACGACGGCATTGCTGATTCATTCGAGAATGATGTAATCGCGCTTGACCCGAACGATAACTTCGGCACTTTGGCCGACATCGATCACACTACTGTCCATCCGGATGGGTACACATATTTTGAGAAATGGACACATAATCTAGCCGCTAGCTGCGCAACAGGTCGTTAGCGAAACAACTTAACTGACCGTGTCAGCACGTGGGCCACTGACAAACTCGAGGAAACTCGAGTCATTATTTTGGTAGTACATGCTGTCCGGCAAAACCCAACTAGTCTACAAGTAAAATATTCAAGGTCATGATTTGTAAAGTATAAGAAGCCTTATACGAGCAAAGCATGTTTAACATGTCGTTGCAGCAATCAGTTGCGCTCGGCGTGCAACCATGAGAGTCTCAGAACTCGTACCGAGCGCAACTGTTACTGAACTCGGTGTTGGGTTTACTAATTACATAGTATCCTGAACGTGTTTGAAAACCTGCCTACTTTCGATCTTTTGAGGAATTCGAAGACCTAACAAGGTGATTAATGTATTAATAACCAGTTTCTTTGTATTAAAGCCGTTCCGTGTCTATGATGAAAAAAGTACAAATTTTGATTTGGATACCTTTTCTTTTAGGTTTGTTATTGCTGGTTATAGCGAAAATTAATCTGTATCAATTTAGTTCCGGGTCCATTGAGGTGAGGAGTATGCTTTCGAGAGAAATTCCAATTGTTTCTCTTGGGCTAATCTGTAGTATTCTCATATTTCTCAGTAGCATCTATTGGCTGCTGAAAAAACAGTGGGCTATTGCTCTTCAAGCGATAGTTAGCCCTGCTTTATTCTTGCTCTGTTTTATAATCGGTGGAGCGATGGGCGCGGCCTTCCTAAATGCCACTTAGCAAAATGCATACATTCAACATTGCGCAACGACGGGGTGCAACAAGGTCATCATTGTCTTTAGGGTTGAACCCTACATGCAGTTTGCACAAGCGATTACACAAGGACACACAACGTAAAAGAGAAAATGTGAAATTGATTCACGTTCTCTCTCAATATTTTCTGCAATATCTAATTCTGTTGTTTGCTCTTGAATACACC
>CALIMV010000496.1 GCA_938045275.1 uncultured Granulosicoccaceae bacterium | reverse complement strand
ATGAAACACCAGCTGCCCCAGGTTTGGAAAGCGATGTGCCTGTTGCGCCTGAGTAACAAAGCTCAAGCCTAATGTGCAAAAGTAACGTTCAAGCCGACGTGGTGGAATTGGTAGACACGCTATCTTGAGGGGGTAGTAGCGCAAGCTGTCCCGGTTCGAGTCCGGGCGTCGGCACCACTTTATTAGGTCAGTATCCATGACACTGAAAGACAGTTGTCATGGTTCTTGCCTATTCATCCTGGAAAATTAAACCATTCGTTTAAATCGCTCCGCGGTGTGTGTCCTTTTGGGTCAGCGCGGATTGCATTCGCTGGTCGGTTTTCCAGCGTTGTGCAAAAGACTTGCCGTTAATGCAGCAAAGCAAGACTTTATCTGCGATAATTGGGGGTTGCATGCGGCGTCCGGAGACATCACAGTGTTAGCTAATTATTTTCCAGTGCTTCTGTTCATACTGATCGGTTTAACTGTCGGTATCGTATTACTTACTGCGGGCCGGGTGATTGGTCCATCCAACCCTAATCAGCAAAAGAATTCTCCGTACGAGTGCGGTTTTGAGGCATTTGAGGATGCGCGCATGAAATTTGATGTGCGTTACTACCTGGTAGCTATATTGTTCATTATCTTTGATTTGGAAATCGCTTTTCTGATTCCGTGGGCCGTAGTGCTCGACAGTATTTCAGGTGCTGCGTTTGCCGCAATGGCGTTGTTCCTGTTTATTCTGGTTATCGGCTTCATCTACGAGTGGAAAAAAGGAGCACTTGAGTGGGAATAGAAGGCGTTTTGGAGGAGGGGTTTGTTACTACCTCTGCCGACAAGCTAATCAATTGGGCACGTACTGGCTCAATGTGGCCGATGACCTTTGGTCTTGCCTGCTGCGCTGTTGAAATGATGCATGCTGGCGCCGCTCGATACGACCTGGACCGTTTTGGCGTGATCTTCCGACCCAGCCCGAGACAATCGGACGTCATGATTGTGGCAGGCACACTGGTAAACAAAATGGCCCCGGCGCTACGTAAAGTGTACGACCAAATGCCCGACCCGAAGTGGGTTATATCAATGGGTTCTTGCGCTAACGGTGGTGGTTATTATCACTACTCTTATGCAGTAGTCCGAGGCTGTGATCGTATTGTGCCGGTAGATGTCTATGTGCCGGGTTGCCCGCCTACAGCGGAAGCCTTGTTGTACGGAATAATGCAACTGCAAAACAAAATTAGAAACACCAATACCATCGCACGATAACAACGTTTAATTACACGCGTAAAAAGGTGCGAGAAGGCAATGGATATTAAAGCGCAAAGGATAGAGCCAAGAACAAACATGAGGAACACAGCATGAGCTCTAAAGCAGAGCAGATGTGTGAGCAGCTACAATCGCTGTTCCCTGACAATGATTCTATTCACGTTGATATCGATCTTGTCAGCATGTCGGTTGCGCCTGCACAGCTTCTTTCTGTTTGTACTGAGCTGCGTGATAACCCTGCCTGCGCCTTTGCACAGCTAACTGATTTATGTGGCGTTGACTACGCCACTTATGGGCAAAGCGAGTGGTCAACCGAAACCGACTCGGATGCAAGCTTTAGCCGCGCAGTCAATGCATCGTCAGTAGGCACACTAACGTTCAATACCGGTATTGATTTGCCGGAACTGAGTCATGCTCGCTTTGCTGCTGTCACCCATTTACTTTCGCTTGAGCACAATGTCAGATTACGAGTGAATTGTATGGCTCCCGACGATGACATTCCCATGGTACCGTCCTTGACCCCCATATGGTCTGGCGCTGAATGGTTTGAACGCGAAGCGTTTGATCTGTTTGGCATCTTGTTCGAAGGACATAACGATCTGCGTCGTTTGCTTACTGATTACGGTTTTACTGGCCACCCATTCAGAAAAGACTTCCCACTGATCGGTAACGTAGAAATGCGTTACGACCCGTTGAAAAAGCGCGTTGTCTATGAACCGGTTTCGATTGAACCGCGTGTTTTAGTGCCACGCGTTATACGCGAAGACAACCGCTACGAGTCCGGGGATACACCTGCCGAGGAAGACGCCAACAATGCCTGAGATTCGTAACTACACACTGAACTTCGGTCCGCAGCATCCAGCGGCGCACGGCGTTTTGCGCCTTGTTCTGGAGATGGATGGCGAAGTCGTCGAGCGTGCTGACCCGCACGTGGGCTTACTGCATAGAGGCACTGAAAAGCTGGCTGAGAGCAAGCCATACAATCAGAGCATTGGTTACATGGACCGACTCGACTACGTATCCATGATGTGTAATGAGCATGGTTATGTTTTAGCGATTGAAAAACTGTTGGATATCGAGATACCCGAGCGAGCACAATACATTCGCGTCATGTTCGACGAAATAACCCGTGTACTTAACCACTTGATGTGGCTTGGTGCGCATGGGCTCGATGTTGGTGCGATGTCGATGTTTCTGTATTGCTTTCGTGAACGTGAAGACCTCATGGACTGCTATGAGGCAGTATCTGGCGCGCGTCTGCATGCAACCTATTACCGCCCCGGCGGTGTAGCACGTGATTTGCCTGATCGCATGCCCAAATATGAAGCATCAAAATGGCGCAGTGTGTCAAACGCTGACAAAATGAATGAAGCGCGCGATGGGTCCATGCTCGATTTTCTTGAAGACTTCACTGATCGTTTTCCTGCTTGTGTTGATGAGTACGAAACCCTGCTCACTGATAACCGTATCTGGAAACAACGCACTGTTGGTATTGGGGTAGTGACTCCAGAGCGTGCACTGCAGCTTGGATTTACCGGCCCTATGTTGCGCGGGTCAGGCATTGAGTGGGATTTACGCAAGAAGCAACCCTACGAAGTGTACGAGCATATGGATTTTGACATACCGGTTGGTACCAACGGTGATAGCTACGATCGCTACCTGGTTAGGGTCGAGGAAATGCGGCAAGCCAACCGCATTATCAAGCAATGTATAAGCTGGCTACGCAAAAATAAAGGCCCTGTGCTAACTGAAGATCACAAGATCGCTCCACCAAAACGCGCCGACATGAAAGGCGATATGGAGGCGCTGATTCATCACTTCAAATTATTTACTGAAGGATTTTGTTTGCCGGCCGGAGAAGCTTATGCAGCCGTTGAACACCCAAAAGGGGAGTTTGGTTGCTATCTGGTTTCCGATGGTGCCAACAAGCCTTACCGATTAAAAGTGCGTGCCCCCGGATTTGCACACCTGGCATCACTGGACGAGATGGCCAGAGGGCATATGTTGTCAGACGTGGTTGCCATAATCGGCACACAGGACATCGTGTTTGGTGAGATAGACCGATGACTCTGATGCTGGCGACAGGTATGCCATTGATACAGATGTGGGTGACCAAGTCTGTGAATAATTCGAGCATGTTCCTGCGCTCAATCACGTGCTTGAACATCC
>CALIMV010000495.1 GCA_938045275.1 uncultured Granulosicoccaceae bacterium | reverse complement strand
AAAGCACCACACCTCGACTAAGAGATGTGCCGGCTGTTATGCCGTTACCACCACCAACTGACGCATCATCCATATTTCAAACGCAAAGTAGTGGCGGAGCCAAGAGCGCATTTGATTCAACCTAGTGCGATTCGCCTAGTAGATTGTCTTATTAGCAATACGTTTCCAATCACGAACACTTATGGCACTACCTTGTGCCGTTACCCGCAATAAATAAGTTTCGGGTTTCACCCAACTATCGCAACAAAGTGCAAATTACCGTTTATCACTTTCGGTAATAGTGCTCTTGATCCGACGGTGATCCTACATAGTCAAGTTTCCAGCCAATCAGTAAACTTTTACACAAGTTGTAATTTGTAACGGGGAGTTGGAACAGATGGAAACGAAATCAATCAAACACTGGGTAGTTAATCTTTCCTTAACTGCATCGTTTTTACTTCCGACTCATTTGGCAGCTAATACCGTTTCCATAATGCCAATGGGTGATTCAATCACTCAAGGCGTCCGAGGCGAGTGTGGATACCGACGAGCATTGTCTCAAGCCCTTGCAAAAAATCCTGGTTGCGCAGTCACATTCGTTGGTTCCAGAAGTGGAGCCGGTGATAACTCGAACATACCGACCGATGTTTGCCAAACTCAGAATACCCCTCACGAAGCCATTCCCGGCATTCGAGCCGAGCAAATTTTGAACAATATTGACTCTCGTATCACCAACCATCAGCCTGATGTAGTGCTGCTGCACGTTGGTTCAAACGATATATACAAGGATAGATCTGTTGACGATACCCTCGAGGACATCAATTCTCTGCTTGATCGGGTGTATATCAAACAGCCCAATGCAACAGTTGTGGTATCAAACGTAATACCGTGGTCTGAGGAGTCGCCAGACCCCATTTTTTACGCACCCTTTGAAAACAACAATCGCGACATGCTAGCTGACACCGCGCAACTTGCAGACGGCATAGCTTCGATGGTTAGCACACGATCATCCGCTGGCGAATCAGTAGCACTGGCCAACGTTCGAGACAATTTTGACAACGATTTAATGACCATTGATGGCGTGCACCCAAACCCTGTAGGTGAAGTACACATTGCCAATAAAATGGTGGATGCTCTGTATAAGATGGGGGCATGTGGTGGTCTACAAGCCGATGTACAACCACCGATAACCTATATTGGCGTTCCTGCCACACAAGATGCCGTACTAACATCTAACTCCATCCTGAGCGGCACTGCGCTGGATGAAGGCGGGTCTGGGATTGACCGAGTCCGAATTGCCATTCAAAATTCGGAAGGCCTTTGGCTTGATCATGCATCGGGTACTTTCAACGCAGCTTTTGATGAAACCATTGTCGCCACGATGACCAACACCACCACCAACAGTACTGATTGGTCTATCAGCACCAACCTGCCAGCTGGAGACTATAGGCTATATGCGCTGGCACTTGATAACAACGGCAATCAAGTTGAAGAAGCCGCCGGTAACGGTCAACCTGCTAAAAATGAAAAAGTTTGGACGAATCGAGCATTCAGTGTTGAGGCTTTGACGGCACCAAAATTATTCCCAACACACGGTACCAAATTAAGATCGAAATACGCCGTGTTCTCATGGGAAGGTATGGACCCTGCGATCGATGAATTTCGGTTATCTGTAGGTTCAGCAAAGGGTGGAAAGCATTATTACGACAGTAATGGTCTGGGCAAAAACTCTCGTGTAGTAGTCACCGGCTTACCCACAGACGGTTCAGCAGTGTCAGCCAGACTTTGGTTTCGAAAAGCAGGAGGTGATTGGCAATTTATAGACACTTCCTACACTACCGCTAAAGGATACAAGCGCTTGCGTGGTTGGAGTTGGCGTCGGTAAATTGGTAAATTGGTAAATTGGTTACCTGGTTTGGGTTGTATTTCAGAGTGATTGAGCACCCCAAACCATCAATCCAGAGCAAACAAACCATAATGCCCACTGCCCCAGTTTCGCATAGTCTTTTTTTGCCCGCTTCAGGCAGGCCAGTTGAACAAACCAGACAATACCCCAGCCAGCGAAAACTACAGCCATTCCCAAAGCAATCTGTGACGCAGGGTGAAGAAAACCAGTAAATGCAAGCAGGTAAAGAACCACTGCAACCGCGATTAGATCAATTGAGACCAATTGAAAAGCGCACATAAGCTGTACCCAACTTCTGTAAACCTGTTCAAAAGACGAATTTTCAGCTTGCTCAAGTGCACTGTTTTTTGGTCGAACGCTTAACGACTCTTTTATGCCTCCAAACAGATGTGCCAGAACGGCTAGACAGATCAATCCAAATACAAACGCAATCGGATAGTTCATGATATTCATTTTCCATGGTTAAAATCGACCACTGAAATATATTTATCTCAGTTGGTAATCCCTAAAGGCGTTAAACACACCACCGCTACAGCGAAACATCCCAGATTTTCTCCCAGTGTGCTCGCATATACACCTTTGCCTCCAGTCGTTCAAATATTTTGAATAGCCCGTACAAAGTGCGATCAAAGAAAATGAAATCTTCCTCGACAGACTCCAGAAACGGATTTTCAGAAAGGCCTTTTAGCACAGGCAAACCAGACGAGGTGTAATCGCTATTCTGTTTAAAATCAAAATACGGCTCTTGTATGGGCCTGGATAGCCATTCACCAAACGGGCGCAACACTTTTTCATATTCACTGGCAAATTCAGGCGCTAATCGCATACCCAATTCTGAATAGGCATTAACGATTTCGTCCAAGTCATCGATATAAAATGCGTACAACAGCGGGGGGAGTTTCTGTCTAAAGTGCTTGCCAAGTTTTTTTACGCAACCGAAGTCAATCAGTGCAAGTGTTCCGTTATCTCTAAACAAATAATTTCCCGGATTCGGATCTGCATGAACTCGTCCAAGCTCAACAGCGGAATGAATAAACAGTTCGTAGATAAGTTGTGCAGCCTTATCGCGCATTTTTTGAGATGGATTGGTAGCAAGCCAATCATCGATATGCAGGCCATCCAACAATTCGGTTGTGATAACGCGGTCGGAACTGTATTGATCAAATACATCTGGCACCTCAATACCATCAATAAACAGATTTTGTTTAAACCAGCGCGTATTTTCCGCTTCATGCCGATAGTTGGTTTCTTCTATAAGGCGTGCACCAATTTCGTCTATCGATGTATCGACCACTTCTTTTTTAGGCTGCTTTTGCTTTGGCAACAGTCGAATGCCACTGGCGGACAGTTTTCGCAGTAGTTTCAGGTCGCTATCGATAGATACGTGAATGCCAGGGTATTGCACCTTCACGGCCACTTCTCGACCATTATCTACCTCTGCACGGTGGACTTGACCAAGACTTGCAGCTGCCATTGCAACATGGTCGAACTTCTCAAAAATTTGGTCCGAGCTCTTTCCAAATTCACCGGTGATAACCTTTTGCACCAGTACTCGATTCAACGGCGGGACTTGGTGATAGGACTTTGATAGTTCCTCTCTTACTTTATCTGGCAGTAAATCAGATTCCATACCAAGCATTTGAGCAATTTTTACTGCGGTACCACGTAGCTTTGTTATCGCTTTAAACAACACTTCTGCATCTGCATCGTGCTGCATTAGCACAGCATCTTGTTTTCCCTGCTCGCTCAAAAACGGGCGCTTGGCCTTATTTTTTAATTTGCCAACACCGATTTTCATGGCGGTTGTTCCAACAACGCCTGCCCGTGCCAGTTGGGAGCTGGGTAAATCACTCATTTTGCACCATCCATAAACCGCCTTTTCGCAGCAACAATCTCAGGTTGTTGCATAAACATATCGAGACTGTTCATATGATTAAGTACATGGGTTCGGAATAAAAATGAAAACATATCCAGGGTTTTACCGATAACACCGCCCATCAGTAATTGCGCGATTATTTCGGTGCTTTGATCTACCAGCTGAGTCGTTTGTGCAAACTCATCAGATGTATCTTTTAGCCAGTACGCTAAAATCGCAGACTGATAATCCCAAAATAGTGCAGGTAATAAATCCTGATAAGGCTGTTCCGGCATTTCACCTGCTTCGATGGATGCATCGATCAATTCAACCACCATCACCTTTAACAGCGCCTTCGTTTCAGCCAGCAATTCAAACCCGACAGAGGGTGCGGCATAGGTGTGCGCAAACACTTGCTGAAGAAATTCACGCGCGGGCAACCACATGCGCAGTTCCATTTCGACCAATGTGTGTAGTTGATCTCGCAAGCTGTATTCGTGAAAATCGTCGATAGCTTTGAGTTCGGCCATAACCTGCTGCTGAACATGTTCACAATAGCCATACAACAGTTTCTCCTTGGTGGAGAAATAGTTGTAGATAGTGGCGTCTGCGACGTCTGCCCGCTTGGCGATCTCACGCATCGATGCTTTATCGAAACCTTTCTCGGTTATCACATCTACCGCAGCTTCCAAAAGTCGTATTCGCGTTTGCTCTTTGACTTTGCTGCTTATCTTCATTTTGCCTTCCTGAAAATTTACTATACATTAAACTACCATAGTGATATTTTAATGTATAGCATTTTCATATTAAATGGAT
>CALIMV010000494.1 GCA_938045275.1 uncultured Granulosicoccaceae bacterium | reverse complement strand
GAGGCGGTGGTCTCGGCGGCCTGCTCGGCGGTGCTGGTGGCGGCGCCGGTGGCCTGGGAAGTTTATTGGGTGGTAATCAACAACAAGGACAAGGCCAACCTCAGGGCCAGCAGCAAGGCGGCGGATTGGGTGGATTGCTTGGCGGTGCGCTAAGCGGTGGTGGTGTTTCTGGTGGCGCTGGCGGATTAGGTTCGCTTCTGGGCGGAGCAACCGGTGGTGCCGCAGGCGGCGGTCTTGGTGGATTGCTTAACAGTCTTGGAGGCGCGGGCGGCGCGGCAGCAGGTGGTGCGGCTGGCGGACTGGGTGGGCTGCTTAACAATACCCTGAACGGGCAGCAACCTGCAGAGCAACCAACCCAACAACAGGAAGAAACAGCAAAAATTTTAATTCAGGCAATGGTGAATGCAGCTAAGTCTGATGGCCAGATCGATGAAGACGAGCAGCAAAAAATAGTGTCAAATCTTGGCAATGAAGTGTCAGAAGAAGAACGAGCCTTTGTGTTGAGCGAAATGCAGGCACCGTTAGACACTGCGGCGTTTATCGCAAGCGTGCCACAAGGAGCGCAACAGCAGGTTTACTTGATGTCACTCATGGCCATACAACTCGATTCGCAGGCAGAAGCGCAATATCTTGATAAACTGCGTGAGGGTTTTGGCATGACGCAAGAACAATCTAACGCTATCCATGCCCAGTTAGGTGTACCTCCTCTGTACGGGTAGTTAAAACTCGTGTTGAACGAGTTGAGCTAGACCACAAACCCGGCCCTGAAAGGGGTCGGGTTTTTTTTGCCTGCAATAAAACCAATGACTCATTCGTTAGTCATAAATGATGGGCATAAAACGTTGCGTGTGGTTTTCGCGACAGCTTTGTGCCATGCTGGCTGGGTGGTTGCTCAGCTCCTCCAAACGCTCAATTACAGGCTTTTCAAATGCTCCAATCGGGATGGTCAAGTAAGTCGGAAAGGTTTCTAAATAAAACAAGCATGAATCTGGCGGCAGCTTCGCTGGCTGCGGCGTGCTTTGTCATTGCCCCGATGTCTGCCTTTGCTGCTGATACCGATGAGCATGTAGTTCATCATGAAACGCAATCCGTGGCACCCGGTGCTTCCGAAGAACAAACCCGGCAACTGGTACAGGCGTTAAAAGATCGCGGCAGCGACTACGTGCCGCGAACCAAGCATAAGTTAGTCAGCGGGGAACCGGCGTTTATTAATCGATTAATCCTCGAAGATTCTCCGTATTTACTGCAACACGCCCACAATCCGGTCAATTGGTACCCGTGGGGTGAAGAAGCGTTTGCTATAGCTAAAGCGCAGAACAAACCCATTTTTCTGTCCATTGGTTATGCCACTTGTCATTGGTGCCATGTCATGGAAGAGGAGAGTTTTGAAGACGCCAATATCGCTGAAATACTCAATGATTATTTTATCCCTGTAAAAGTTGACCGCGAGCAACGACCTGATGTTGATGCAAGCTACATGTCTGCCGTCCAAATAATGACGGGGCGCGGTGGTTGGCCTATGTCATCATTTCTAAATGTTGAGACCAAACCTTTCTATGGTGGCACTTACTATCCACCGGATGTGTTTGCCGATTTATTAATTCAGATTTCTGCCCTATGGGTGGACGATCCAGAAACCATTGAAGCTCAAGCGTCGGAACTTGCCGACGCTGTGGTTGCCAGTAGCCAGCTTTCTGGAAAAGTTGCTGAGATTGGGTCTGGTGTAATTGAACGAGCTGTTGAGCAACTCGTTTCAAGCTTTGATGAACTGCAGGGCGGGTTTGGCGAAGCGCCTAAATTTCCGCAAGAGTCGAAACTATTTCTACTTCTCGATTATGCCCGACGGCATGGTGACGATGCCGCATTAAATGCAGCTCATGTGTCTTTGCTTCGTATGGCAGCGGGTGGTATTCACGATCAGGTGGCAGGTGGGTTTCATCGCTACGCAGTTGATAACGACTGGTTGGTACCGCATTTTGAAAAGATGCTTTATAACCAGGCTTTGTTAAGTCGTAATTACCTATCGGCCTATCTTATCAATGGCGACCCGGAGCACAGGCGAACTGTACAACGAGCCTTGGACTACGTGCTGCGGGAAATGACGTCGCCTGACGGCGGTTTCTATTCAGCAACCGACGCTGATTCTGCTGGGGCTGAAGGCACTTTTTTTGTTTGGACGCCTGAACAATTGAAGTCTGTGCTTGATAAGCAACAGGCCGACATGGCCATTGAACTCTGGAATGTCACTAAAAACGGTAACTTCGAGCACAGCAATATACTCCATTACAACGATTCGTTTGCCGAGCTTGCCAGCGTACGGGACACCAGCACAGAGGAGCTAATGGCAAGTATGGATGCAATAGGTGATGTGTTGCTGCGAGCAAGACAATCGCGTGAAAAGCCGTTACGCGACGAGAAGATTATTTCTGCATGGAATGGCATGATGATCAGCGCTTTTGCTGAAGCCGGGGACATGCTGAACAAACCGGAATATGTAGAGGCTGCTATTCGCGCTGGAAATTTTATCTGGGATAACAATGGGCCAAAGAATGGTGAGTTATTGCGAGCATATTATGCCGGTAGCGCATCAGTTGAGTCTGCACAGGAAGATTATGCGTATTTGGCAGAAAGCTACTTGATGCTATACGACGTAACGGGTAAATCTGGCTGGCTCACGCGAGCAGAGGCACTTGCGAATACTATGCATGAAAAATTTTGGGACACTAGTGCAGGTGGGTATTTTCTGGGCACGCAAACCGTGGGCGCAGTAAGACCAAAAGACCTGTACGACAGCTCCATCCCGACTGGCAATGCTGTGGCCTTACGTGTTTGGACGCGTTTGTGGCATCGCACGGGCAAAGATGTATTCAAACAGCGTGCAGATGCATTGCTTGTGGCTTTCTCTGGCTATCTTGATAAATACCCGAGTGCGTTCTCGTACATGCTGACTGGAGCAAGTGAGTTGTTGCTGGGTGAGGCTGCACACAGGCAGTACGTTGCTCGCGGAAACGTTAAAGTCCAGACTCGCGTAGTTGGTGATGATTTACACATAGAGTTGGATATGGCGCCTGGATGGCACGTGAACGCAAACAAGCCCAATCAAGACTATCTTATTGCAACCCAACTTAATGGACAGGATGGCAAGGCAATAGCTGGCACGAGCTATCCTGAGGTAGTGAGCAAAACGCTGGGGTTTAATTCGGGCGAATTGGCTTTGTATGAAAACAAGGTATCAATAAAAGCACCACTGTCGGCGTTAAAGCAGGCTGATGGTGTGCTTATGTCCGTTAGCTTACAACTTCAAGCCTGTGATGATACGGTTTGTCTGGCGCCAGAAGATGTGCAGTTAAGCGCAACACTTGCCAATTGAGATGAGCTGAATTCAAATCGGTAAGACCATTCAGCGTTTTGTCATAATCGCCAAAATAATGGCGCTTTTTCCAGAATAATCTGTTGTCGTAGCCTGTGGCCGGCTTCTTACGGCCACTAGCTGCAATAAATCCCGTACGTAGACGACTTACCGTTTGTTTGGCAAGCCAGCCTGACTGTCACGGTAATTGCACCCTCTTTTTTTAAATATTGATTACGCCGCTGAGGCAATTTCGCTGTGTTCGCTTGCAATACAGGTAAGCTAGGAGAAAACGGGTCATGCGAGCCATGCTTTATGCAACTCTGCTCTGCGCAGGTTTAACGGCTTGCGATAGAACCAATACGGCCACCTTAAAACAGGTTGCCAACGGAGGCGCCAGCGATATTGCCTTCGACGACCAGTCCAGCGTGCAAGTCATTGCTAAAAAGGCACTACAGATAAGCTCCACTATTACCAGCACATCACCCGATGGCACTGAGGCCGATCTGCTGCTTACTTATTTGCTCGACCCCGGCATTCGCAGCGCATTAACGGCGAGTTCGTTTGTAAAATTTGAATATGTCACACCCGAGAAACCAAATCAGTTAGTGGCTCGTGCCGGCATTGATAGTGAACTGCACGGCAGCGTAGCGGTAACCGTATCAACTGACGAAACTGCGAAACTTGTTGCCACTGTTGGAGGTCTACAACCTGGGGTGATCGATGATGAGGAGATTTTAGCTGCTCAATTGCCAGCTGTGTTGACACGTGAAACAACAGATTTGGCGCGTGTGCAGGATGTTAGCGCCGAGCTGATTGAAGGGAGTTATGAATCGATGTTGGATGATGGTCGCAGAGTGCATAGGTTCGCAGTCAAGGTAACTGATCCGACGGCTGGGCCTATAGATGAATTACTTTACGACATTGATGATCCGGCTTCATTGGAGTATTCGATTTCGGGACTTGAAAAAAACGCATCATCACATTTTGTTGCATTTGAAAATGATAGCGTTGACATCGAATCTCCGGTTACAGTGGAATTCGATGAATTTCCGCTGGCGGTGTATTTGGTGATAGACACATCCAGGAGTATTGTTGAATCAGGACAGGTACATCACTTGACTAATGCGGTCTCCAACACGGTTATTGCGCTTGCGCAAAACGCCCATATTGATTACCGGTCATTCAATGGCGCGGTGAAACGAATTAACGGACTACGAGAGCTGGATTTTGATGCTGATGCAGCTTCGGCTACGGCGTTGTACTACGCTATCGATACTGCGTTAACCGATATCGAAAACTTTGGGTCGATAAATCAGGATAAAGTGGTGCTGGTATTTACTGACGGCAAAGATCTCGCAAGTCGAAATCATTACAACGATAGTTTTATTGAAAACGCGCAAGTTCATGAATACATCGTGCAACGTGTCAATCAGGTTCGCAATGCCCAAAAAAATACCTTTGGCCGACAGCTTGACGTATACACAATCGGTTTTTACGATCAGAATACTGGCATAAATGTGTCTGAAGAAATTAATAAGCTCGACAGTATCTCTGAAGCTGGCGGTACTAACAAGAGTTACAATAACTTGAGCGAAACTGATATTAGTAATGCGTTTGCTGCCGTAGTGCATAATATTCGTGGTGTTTATTATTTGCAGTACAGCTCTCAGCAAATTGCCAATAACAACAAACTCGAGTTACTTGTTAAGGTAAACGGGCACGAGGCTCGGTTACAACTTCCGACTGATTTTAAAAATATGACGGACCAAGAATAGCAACGGTGACATCTCAAACAACGGCAATATCAGCGAACATGAGTCAAGCTGCGCCAAACCGAAAAATTGCTTTCGATGATTTGGTTGCCTGTGCGAGCTGCGATTGGCTGCACTACCGAATGACTATCGAAAAAGGTTCTCGCGCCTCCTGTGCTCGATGTGGGCACGAACTGTATACTCGCAAACCTTTTTCGGTAGATCGAACATTGGCGGCTTCTCTGGCGGGTATCGTATTCCTGATTTTAAGTCTTTGTCTGCCGTTTCTGTCATTATCGCGTAGCGGAGTGTCATCCAGTATTTCGGTGCTCGATGCTGTGACGGCACTATGGGCAAGTGATATGCGATGGCTCGGTTTGTTGTCGTTGGCTCTTATAGCATTATTACCGACAGTAAGGCTTGTTTTATTGGCCTATGTCATGACTCGACTACGTTATCGGCTAGGCATCATCCCTTCAATGTTTTCAGCCATGCGCTGGGCTGAGCGATTGGAACCGTGGGCGATGGCTGAGATCTTTATGGTTGGTGTTGTAGTATCGCTGGTTAAAATAAGCGACCTTGCAACGCTTTCGGTTGGTCCTGCATTCTGGGCTTTGCTTGGGTTGATAATAACAACATCGCTAATCAGTATTTTCTTTTGCAAGGATTCAGTGTGGCAACTGCTGACAACACGCTCGGCTTAACGGCGCAACAGGCGGGGTTGGCTCGCTGCCGTTTTTGCGGTGCTTTGCACAGGCTTCCTGCGGCAAACTCATGCCGCCTGTGTGGTGCACACATTAGTAGTCGCAAGCTCAGCAGTTTGCAGCGTACCTGGGCGTTTCTGATTGTGGGGCTAATGGCGTATATCCCGGCAAACATTTATCCGATCATGATTACAAAATCATTTAGCGGAAACAGCAGTGACACCATTTTTACCGGCATACTCGCTTTGGCTCAATCGGGCAGCTGGTTCGTTGCGATAGTCGTATTTGTTGCCAGCGTGTGTATTCCGGTGGCCAAATTTGTGATTATTGCCGGGTTGGCACTGAGCCTGCATTTTCAGTGGGCTATGTCAGAACATACTCGCCATTATTTACACACCATTACCGAATTTATAGGTCGATGGTCGATGATCGACGTCTTTGTTGTTGCGGTGCTCGCGGCATTAATACAACTTGGGGCAATACTCACTATAGAGCCTGGTGCCGGTATCAACGCCTTTGCCCTGTCTGTGGTGTTTACGATGTTTTCAGCCACATCACTGGACCCGCGACTCATATGGGATGGAACGGACAGTGGCAAATAGATCACCTTCGAAACCGGTAATCGAGACCTTGCGCGGCAGTCCCAGTCGGGTCTCACTTGTCTGGCTATTGCCTGTCATTGCCATGTTGTTCGCTGTGTTTGTATTGTGGCGTGCTTATGTTGATCGTGGTCCGCTGATTGAAATCATGTTCGAGAATGCCGGCGGAGTAGAGGCTGGCGAAACTAAAATTCGTCGGCGTGATGTCAACGTAGGGACGGTTGAAGCGGTGCGCCTGTCGGACGATCTGAATTCAGTAATAATAGAAGCTCGACTGGACCCTCAGGTTTCTGCCTACATCGATGTCGATACCCGTTTTTGGATAGTCAACGCGCAAATTAATACGACTGAAATATCTGGTTTGAGTACATTGCTCTCCGGAGCCTATATTGAAGTTGATTGGGACGAGGAACCTGGTGAACGGCAAACCAAATTCGAGGGGCTAACAGAAGCACCGCTAACAACGCGTGGCCAGCCTGGCATGCGTGTCACTCTCGATGCAGAAGAAGCAGGCTATATCTATGTTGGCTCCCCACTGTTTCACAGGCAAATAGAAGTGGGACGAGTTGAGCGTAGAAGGCTTTCAGAAGACGGCACGCAAGTGCTGTTCGATGTGTTTGTCGCCGCACCGTACCATAAGCATATCTATCCTGAAACGCGTTTCTATGGTGTGTCAGGAGTAGAAGCATCTTTTAACGCACAAGGAGCATCGGTTCGAGTTGAGTCGATAGCGGCTCTATTTACTGGCGGTATAGCGTTTGAAAACAGTGAAGCGTCGGCAACATCAAAAGCATTGCTCAGAGACGGTGCTAACTTCAAATTATACGATAACAAGGGTGCTGCACTCGATAGTCTCTTTGAGAGTACAGAAGACAACCGATATCGCTATATTGCTGAGTTTGATGGTTCGGTAAAAGGGCTTCGAGCAGGGGCGCCTATCGAATATCAGGGCATTCGTGTGGGTAGCGTAGTCGAGGTGTCGGTGCAGTTACCGCAGAACGAAGCAGAACAAAAACGAATTTATGCTGTTTTGCAGTTTCAGCCCGCGCGACTCGGTGTAGGCGATGTATCCCCTGAATCGGTAATGAAAACCATGCAGCGGTTTGTTGCGAATGGTTTGCGTGTACAGCTTGCCAGTGGCAATTTGCTCACCGGTTCTTTACTTGTCAAACTGGTTGAAAAAACCGATGCTCCTGAAGAGAGCATCGATGTGAATGCGAAGCCGTATCCTGCTATACCGACAACGCCAAATAACATTGAAGCTGTAACAGCAGATGTAGAAACGCTTATCGCAAATTTGGCACAGCTACCGTTGGATAACTTGTTAGCAGCGGCGACAGACCTATTGCGAAATACCAGTGATATTGTGGCAAGCACAGAAATGAAAGGTTTACCGGCACAAATTTCAACATCGTTGAACTCAATTAATGCTGCCACCACAGACCTGCCAACAATGATGCAAGCCTTAACATCTGCGTCTCAAAATGCCGACGAAATGCTCGATGGCTTGTCACCAGACTCGGAAATTTATATTGAGCTTGCAGCAGCTGTGCGCGAGCTAAGAGTGGCGGCAAAATCCATAGCTGCTTTTGCCGAGCTACTCGAAGAAAATCCAAACGCAGTTATCACGGGACGCTGATCATGTTAGTTCGAGTTTTACTTGGTTGTGTTTGTCTGCTGATAATGAGTTGCAGCAGTGGCCCTCCGCCTAGACAGTATCTACTGGAGCCTGTGTTGGATCCTGTTAATGAGTCTGTACCACCAGTTATTGATGCGGTGGCATTGGCCGAAGTGGTTGTACCAGCGTACGCATCTGATCAACGGATTGCCAGTCGAGATGAGCGCTATCAAATTAAATACGATGAAAAAAATAAATGGGCAGACTCACCTGACGAAGCGCTAACGCGTGTTCTGGCCAATCGGCTACGTTATTATCTGGAAGCATCGGTCATTGTTGAACCATGGCCACGCAGTTATGAGCCGCAAGTGCGAATTGAGGTGCAGTTTGACAAATTGCTTAGAGAAGCAACGGGTGGGGCAGAAATGTCTGGGCAGATCAGATTAATATCCGGTGACGGCAAACAAATGATTGATGTGCGAACATTTCAATTTGTGCGATACGCGAATAACCTCGATCCGGGCGCATTTTACGCAGCGGTCGCCGCTGGTGTGAATGATATCTCGCGAATGGCAGCCGAATCACTACGAAAGCAGACAGGGTTCGCAAACTAACTGCATTGCTTACTGGGTCACATACTGTTGATCTTCCCCGTTAACTAGCGTTAAACAATACTCAACCCGCATACCCATCGAATAGTTTTGCCTTAACATATCCGTTGCGTTACTTACTACGGATAGATTGATGGCTCAATATACTGCACTTAGTCTTACCGCTCTTAGTCGACTAAGCGCCAGCATATTGATGGTGCTTATGGCTACAGCGTGCACGATCGATGTTGATGAACCTGTTGAGTCTGCAGCGGTAGGGACTGTCCCTGTTGTGGCGAATGAAGTCGACCAGCCCGTTGTCAATACACCTGAAACGATCACCCCACCTGATTCTGGTGTGAATGATCAACCCTCAACGACGCAACCCGAACAAATTACACAGCAGCCTGGTCCTGAAGCCAATGTCGAGCCGATACCCAACCCAGCACCCGATCCTGTGCCTAATCCGGCACCTGATCCGGCATCAAATCCAGCGCCCAACCCGACTCCAGACCCGACTCCAGACCCAGCACCGAATCCTGAACTGCAGCTGGATCAAACTGGTATAGCCACTTCTGAGACTGCATTGGGCGATTTGCTGAGAACAGCCCATGTTGTTGAAAACGGGCAAGTTATTCCGACTTCACTGTGGTTTTGTAAAGATGTATTTGATGTGAACCGCAGTTACTACTTTTATGAATCAGGTGTCATAAGCCCCAATCGTGCGGTGGTGGTCGAAAGAACGCTGAACACTGACGATAGCTTTAGCGACATTTCCTTCTTCTGGTCTGTAACCAGCAACGACTCAGTACTAATGTCGTCGCTGATTGCCGGACAAGACGGTAATTTAGTGTCCTCTGGTCAACAATACGATATGACGACAATTCGATTCACCGAGCTTGAATCAATGCCGGTCTTTTCAGCGCAATCACTGCTGAGAGGGGCTCTTACCTGTACTAAAACGAATTTGAGATAACGTCCAGGAGGGTTTACCCAGGAGGGTTTACCCAGGCGGGTTTACCCAAGCCGGTTTATCCACGTGGCATTATTTGTTCGGTCGATTTGCTGTTACTGTGTAGCTGTCCGAAAATCGGCCGAAATCTTGGTTCACAAAAACTTTCTATTACGCAATCATTCAGTCCAAATAGCGCCTAATTGAAGGTGTCCACCAACTCGTCCATCACCGTGGCGTATTCAACGCTAAGTGCTGAATTGATTGAGCTTTATTGTCTTAAAATAACGGTGTTTGATTACAAATTTCTGCACTAATTTGCCATGTTGAATCACGCTAATACCCACCAATCGACGGTTATCCACTATTAACTGAATGTTAATGACAAGAAGGCGCTGTTTCTTGCGGAATATACACATTCATGTTCAGTTCATTTGCGCATACTAGGCTGGTCGAATTAATGTCTTAGGTGGAGAGCCGAGCGGTGCGCAACAACACCCCTGTTGCAAGAGATCGAAACAATCGAATTGTTCTGGTTCGGCTGCTTTGTATTTTTGGCATGATCTACGTGCATGTGCCTCTGATGGAATCGGCCAATCTGGCGGGTGGTGGCAGCGGTTTTTCCGTATTCGAACTTTTGCGTGCTTTACTCGTTGATGGTTATGGACGTACCAGTGCCTGTTTGCTAAGCATTGTTTCCGGTTTTCTTGTCGCAAAAACACTGGCAGGCAACGCGCCGCGCTATGGTCAGTTTTTCAAACGCAGATTCAGATCGATATATGTGCCTATGGTTGTGTGGGGCATTGTTACGGTGCTGGTTTTTTCGTTTGTATCGATGGTGCAAACAACATTCTTAAGCAATGCATGTGGCGGCAAAAATGTTTGGTCGATCGATTGTGTCAATGTAGTTCTGCATTTTAATGCAATCAGTACAGGGCCAACAATGCACTTGGCGTTTTTAAGAGATCTGTTTGTTTGTATGTTGTTGGCACCGATTCTTATTGTCATCATGCGACATATTCCGTTGGTTGGACTGAGCACTCTGACGCTAGTCTATTTACTCGACTGGGAATCGATGTTGGTTTTACGTCCGTTGGTTATCCTCGGGTTCAGCGTTGGTCTGACTATTGGGTTGCGGCAGATTAACTTTGCCTGGGTTGACCGACTTTGGTTATGTTGGATTGCCTTGGCGGTGTTATTGGCTATGCTGACAACGGCGTTCAATAGTGGTCAACTACCAAAACTGCAATGGTTGTTTGCCGTAAATGGCTTAGATGCAAGGGAAGCTTTGTTATACCCGTTAACGCGCTTGTTCGGTGCATTGGCCATCTGGTCGCTGACCTTGAAACTGATGTCTTTGCCGATCATGAATTGGTCGGTCAAACTTGAACCATACTTGTTTATCGCGTTTTGTTCCCATCCGCTATTGCTGTCTATGCTGCAGGAACTCAGCGGGCTGTTTAGCACTGAATCGGCCTTATCGGTGCTTTATCCGGTGTGGTTTGTCATTGCCCCAGCGGTATCTATTGCAGCTTCTGTTTTGGGCATGCGCTTGTGTGGCGTGCTGCTGCCAGGTCTGCTGCAAACGTTCAGTGGCGGGCGTATTGTGCCGCAGCGTGAAACCACCCTGCAGGTAGATTCTGGCGATGCTACGCTGGAGCTCGCCTCTACACGCTCCATCTAAATACTCCCTATTTGTGCACCTTCAGCAATCTGACGTTGAACTGAACTCAGTCTGGGATTACTCTGTGTGCTGGAAAAACACGCGAAAGCATAGAGGTGAGTTATCCTTTTTGATGGATTGGGCAGTGAGGTCCGCAATACGTCTGTATTGGCTGGAATCGCGTCAATTGTTCTATTGGCGATCTTTTTCTGGTGGTTTCGCGGTGATCTGATTTTAACCGCGGCCTATGCCGGGGTAGCACTACTGGCGTTTTTATCGGTTCCAATAATGTATCGGCTAGGCGGATTTACGCTGGCAGATGAGGTACTTTGGTTAGAAAGCCGCGAAGCAGAAGATCATGAATCGATGCTGGCGCGTCTGGTCAAGCTGGAAAAAGAGCTTGATGATCTGGGTATAGAAGAAGGGGTGGAGCAAACTCAAACGCTCACCGCAATACTCAATGATTATCATGCGGTCGTCGAGACTCGTTTTCTCGGTAAAAAACACAGCCCGGTTGCCTATCTGTCCACGGCCCGACGTGTTCAAAAACACGCCATACAAAATTTGACCGATGCGGTCGCCGTTGGGCACAGTTTGGCTTCTATTTCCCGCCACGGTGGACGTCGCGATGATGATGAACGAATGCGCGGCCTGAACGATGGACAAAGCGATCGATTGAACAATCTTTTGACCGAAAATCGCCAGTTATTCGAAGCGTTGACCGATACAGCGGTTGAAGTGGCCAACATTCGTTCATATTCTGATTACGAAAGGCTTGATACCATGGCGCGCTTGGTCAGTTTGTCAGAAATAGCCAGTAGGTCAGGCAAATAAGACTTCCGCTGTTTTCTGTTATCGGCAGCCCCGTAAATTACTATGAGTTCCACTATGTTTCCGAATTGCTTATCTACTCCTGATGTCTCGAAACGCCCATTGAGCGTGGTTGCCATGGCTTTTTTGGCGGCTATATCAGTGTTGGGCTGCAAAGCGCCCATTGATAGTCCTGAAGCGGCAGAAAAGGCCATAGCAGAAGCGGTATCTGATTCAGTTCGCCCAACATTCAGAGAAAATCAGTCGCGAGCCAATATCCGGCTCACAAAAACCAATCTTTCATCGTTGTTACCAGAGTTGGACGATTATCCCATTGTTGTAGGCCGACGCGACAGCCAGTCTATCGAATCGGTTGAGATATTTACTTCGTCTGAAAAAGCCGGTACCGGTCGTGATGCGTTTTATATCGAATTGGCTCAAGCATTCAACCGAGAACAAATAAAACTCTCTAATGGTAAAACAGCGGTTATCAGTATCCGCAAAATAGCCTCGGGTCTGGGAGCTCAGTTTATGCTCGCTGGACGGTATATTCCTGATGCTTTCTCGCCAAGTAATTTGCTTTGGGGCGAGATGCTCAGTGCAGATGGTATTCAGCTCGATACCATTGCTGAGGTAACAGCACCGAACACGGCCGGGATTATCGTGAAGAAATCCAAAGCAGACATGATCATCACAGACGGGAATCTCGATATCCCCAAACTTTTAAACAGCGTCTCCAGCGGGTCATTTGCGATGGGTTATACCAACCCATATCAATCGAGTACGGGATTAAATTTTCTACTCACCGTATTGAATGCGTTTGCGCAGGGTGATGAATCGCAAATGCTTAGCCCGGACGTGGCCAGTGCTTTTGAAGCTTTTCAAACCGGTGTACCATTTGTTGCTCAAACCACTATCCAAATGCGTGATGCAGCGCAGGGCAGTGGTGTACTTGATGCACTGGTCATGGAGCATCAGTCTTGGGTGAATGTAAAGGGTATGAAGGATTACCAATTTGTGCCATTCGGTGTTCGACACGATAGTCCGCTATTTGCTACGCCGGAAGCTGACGACAGTGAGCGTGAAGCACTTGAATTGTTTGCACGCTTTATTGCCCAACAACAGTCGGTGGTTTCTCGATTTGGTTTTGGTAAAAATGCCGATTATGAATCGGCATACGAAATCGAGGACGCGTCAATAATTGCTCAAGCACAAGGTATCTGGAAAGAGAAAAAATCCGGTGGACGGCCAGTTGCAGCCGTATTTGTTGCTGATGTATCGGGGTCGATGGATGGTATCCGAATCAGAAATCTACAAAAAGCACTCATTGAGTCGTCAGACTTAATCAGTGAGAACAATTCCATTGGTTTGGTGACATACAGCGAATCAGTGAATGTCGATTTATTTGTGCGCAAATTTGATGTGCAGCAAAAATCGTTGTTCATCGGTGCTGTTGAAACTCTGGCGGCGGGTGGGCGCACTGCCACAAACGATGCCATTGCGGTGGCTGCTAATTTGTTGCTCGAGCACAGCAAGCAGAACCCTGACGATAAATTAATTATTTTTGTACTGTCCGACGGAGAGCAAAATGTTGGAATGGATTTCGATGATGTATCCGAGATGCTGCAATGGTCTGGTATACCCATACACTCGATTGCTTATGAAGTGACATCCGATGAACTCAAGCAATTGTCTGCTCTTGCAGAGGGGGCTTACATAGAATCCAAAGCAGAGTCGGCCTCGTACCGCATCGGCAACTTGCTCAATTCCGAAATGTGAGCACGTAGCAATGAAATGGTTAAAGGTGTTCGCGCTATTTTGTGTGCTGCATATTGTCGGTTGGGCTGGTGCGCACTTCTATAAAAGCAAAAATCCGCAGCAAGTGCTGATTGTTGCAGATACATCCTTTGCGTTAAAAGCACGGTATCCGGATATGCAACAGTGGATAGAAAATTATGCGGACGACTCTCGTTATCGGCAAATTATCATTGGAACCGATAAAGCGACTATTGGCAATTTATCTGACGTGAAGTCAATCGATTCGATATTTCGTGTCTCGTTTGGGCGCAGCGACGCCAGTTCTCTTAAACGCTACGATTCTTTACAGGTCGAAGAGCGAATCTTTCTGTCCGACGGTGATTTTACTGTCCCTGGCTGGACGCACATCAAATTCTAGTAGTACAAAACTTGTTCAATCAATGCATTAAATGGCATACTGGTGTCTGGGTTGACAATCTGGCTATTCTCTTCATATGATTTCGAGAATAGATCCATTTAAAATAGTTGGGATGATTGCGCCCGAAGAAAAGGAGCCTGCGAAAGCGGCTTTTTTCGGTAATGAACTAACTATATAGCATTATATACGCAATTGACGACTTTTTACTGGCATTTTAGTCAATTCCGTCCTATCACTATGAACATGGTGATGATTCGACTATAACGAGATCGATATGAACTACACGCAAAAGCAGCGCGGAAGCCTCGGCCAACTCGTTTTAACGCACCTCTTAGCAGGTGGGTTGCTTGCGGGAGCCTTGGGCGCAGGTACAGTGTACGCGGCGGGTGAAGTAACTCAAGTACAAACCAGCGAGCTAGACGGTACACCAACAAAGTACAGCATAGATGGCCGTACTTTCCACTGGGGTATGGGCACAAGTCAAATAATGGAGGGTTTCACCGCAGACGGGCAGAGCTTTCAATATGCCGGTACTGCCGATCGTGTGGAACTGATACGACACGACGATGAAGGAGTATCGACCGGCAATCCTTGTGGTGTTTTCGTTGAACGGCTCGGCGCAACCAGTGGCATATTAAGAGCCAATTACCCAAGCGACGGGTCAGATACAGGTAATTGCGATATGGCCGCAATGCTCGCTGGTCGTGTCGTTAATCGCGGTGCCCTGAATTTGTTTTCAAACACTGGGGATAATCCAAAAAATGTTGAGCGTGTAGATTACCTGTACGACCGGGGTGTGCTGACACCGCTAACATCATCTGCCCTCGCGCTGAGTGGTCATGTTGTCGCAGAAAAAAGCGGTAACAACCCACTGCAAATAGCAGCCGTCACTGAGGTTGATTTTCTCGGACAACCCACAGCATTCGGACCACTGGTATTCGTTGGTCGCAATAACAGCTGTTCAGGAGAATCTGTTTGTTACGGCGTAACTAACTTAACGCACAACTATTCGTTTTTTCAGAATAATTCTTTCGCTCCGCAAGGTTATCCATCGTTTTTACGCAATTCAACTGAGCCAGTCGGCATGGCCTTCGTTTCCCTGGAAAAACTCGGCTTAAAAGCTGGCCAGGTTTACTACGGTTTTTCTTATTTTGCAGACGACGTCGACCCTGCTGTACATACACTAACCGATGTATCAACCTTTCCCAATGACACAAACGATGAAGAAATTGTGTTTGGTGATGGGCCAGATATTTATGGCGGTGTCGCTGGATACTACCTGGGTATTGGATTGAGTGTTGCAACGGGTGCGATCTTCAAAGATGAAAATGGTGATGAACAACAAGGTGAAAATGAAGCCGGTATTAGTGACATTGGATTAGCACTATTTCAGGATTCCAATAGCAACGGTGTGTTCGATCCTAACGATGATGCTCAACTGGGACCGATGTTTAACACAGACGTAAACGGTGTTTTTCATATACCGGGTCTCGAGGACGGCGTGTATTTTTTGCAAGTCGATGAGTCAGATGCAGATATGCCACCGGCATTGAATTTGGTGCCTGGAAGTAACCCAGCGATGCTTGTTATCCAGGGCAACGATGCAGATGGCATTAATTTCGGGTTTATTAGCGATACTGGTCCAACTGCTGATACTGATGCGGGCGGCGTTGATGCCGGTTCAAGTGATGCAGGCAATGCTGATGCCGGTGCAAGTGATGCAGGCGATGCTGATGCGGGTGCAAGTGATGCAGGCGATGCTGATGCGGGTG
>CALIMV010000493.1 GCA_938045275.1 uncultured Granulosicoccaceae bacterium | reverse complement strand
TCTACCTGAATTGAGAATTGATCAACGCTGGCGTGGTCGCTATGCGCATCTGCCCGGTACTGATGTACTGAAGCTACAACCTGCAGACAATGTTTGGGCTGTTACCATGACCAATGGGCAAGGCATGACACATGCGTTTGCAGTCGCAGAAGATATCATTCGCAACATCACTCATTGAATGGTCCAAATAATAATCTGCAATGTAAGGTTCTAACAAAAATCAATTGATACCATCAATCAAAACTAAACGCGCTCTTACAAGGAAAGTGCTTGTTTCTGATTGCGTCCAAGGAAAATGATCTAATGAGAGCAAGCTTGCTAACCGCGTGCAATCGGAATACTGTTATGTACATTCCCATGGATAAAGGTTCACGGAAAACCAGTTAGCATGTTTAGCTTTTTTAATACTGAAGCCATTCAGTCACGCATCGATGTTCTACTGCGGTACCGGTGGATAGGCATTTTTGGGTACTTATTGTTTTTGTCACCACTGCTACTGCTTATGCTGGCACTCTTGGATTCTTCTGGGCATTTGCCAGACACGTTCAATTACCAAGGTGACTCTGTACTTGAACACGCATTTGGATTCCTGCTGACGCTTGTGGTGGTTATCTATTTTGCAGCGTCAGCATTGCGAGCGTATGCAAAAAAACAGTATCTCTGGCTAATCGTTATACTGTTCATTTTCCCAACGGCGCTCTTATATCTACTCTTCGCCAATACAAAACTGTTGCGCAATTAAAAATTGAACTGCTAATCAGCAGCATTAACAAATGAAACGCGCCATAACTTGAAATCGAGATAGGGTATCTCCTACTTATAAATTTTTTGCGACCTTGTTACCCTCAATGCCGAGCATACAAAAGAGGTAATTTGCATGTCGGGTGTAGGCGGAGTAGGTGGCGGTTCCGGTGCGGGTGGCGGTGTTGGTGGTGGCTACGGAGGCGGTGGAGCAGATTCGGGAGCCGGTGCATCCGGAGCAGGCAGTGCAGGATCGGCAGGAGGAGGTGCTGGTGTTGGCGACGCTGGAGATGCCAGCAATGATTCGTCTAATGACTCATCCAGTAGTGGCGGTGGCGGTGGCAGTGGCGGCGGCGGAGCAGATTCAGGGGCAGGCGCATCGGGTATGGGTAGTGCATCTGATGGTGCCGCTTCAAACGATTCATCAAGTAGTGGTGGTGGCAGTGGTGGTGGCGGAGCAGATTCTGGAGCCAATGCCTCAGGAGCAGGATCGGCACCAGGCTCATCCAACGATGGTAATGCGGCGCCAGGCGGCGGTGGCGCTGATTCCGGAGCAACAGCGGGTGCGGCCAATACGTCACGCGGTGGCGGCGGGGCAGACTCTGGTGCAGCTGCGGCAGCAGAGGCGGCCGCCAAGTCGTCCAGTGATGCATTGTCTGGTCCAACCACTGAAGACGCACTTTCAGGTCTATCGTACTCTGTATCAGGGTATCAAAATAAAGATGGCTCAGTATCCATTGGCAACGCATCCTTTGATGCAAAACCTCCCGACGGTTCTCTCGATAAATCGTCACTGACCGCGCAAGGACGCTTAGGAGAAGTTGCTATCGAAGCGTCCGTTCTAAGCATTGAAAAAGACATTGAGCTAGGACCGGTAAACCTTGACGTAGAAGTCGATATTGGCAAAGTAGGTGCAGTCGCTAAAGCCGAAGTAAAAGGCTCGTGGAAGGATAAATCTGTCGAAGCCAAAGCACAATTGGGTTATGAAGCGATGGTCGCTGACGGCAAAATAGCGGGAGAAATTAGTATATCCACGAAAGACATCGGCGATATGATCGGAGACTTTTATAACAAAAACATTGATCCCGTAGTTGATGCCATTGCACAACAAGATGTTCCTGGTATTCCGGCTGTGCCTGACAGTCTGAACTTATCGCTAACGGCGAAAGCTCATTTTTCTGCAGGATGGGGCTCAGCAGCGAAAGCCTATGGCGATGTGAAAGCAAGCCCGAAAGGGTTTAGCGGTGGTTACGGTTTGAAAGGCACCCCAACGGGTTGGGGCCCAACTTTCGGACATGGGTTCAGCTTTGATGTTAAGTAGAGGCCCATACTGAACTGGGATGTTTTTCTTGTGTATTGTTAAACCGCACCCGTATCTTTATGCGGTATCAACAACCCACAACCCATTGTTCTACCATCACCAAGCCCGTAGTCTTGCAGTGTCAGCGATACAATAGCAGGCACATCGGCCAGTAACAACTTAGAAGTCGTCTCAAAATTAGAGGGGGCGCCTAGCCATTGTGCGTCAAAACAAGGGTGGCGCGCAGCCGCGCACGTCGCCCGAGCAGCACAGTATATATGCTAATACATGAGCAGGGCAGGGCGGCGTGCAACGCAGGGCTGGCGTGCAAGGGCTCGGCGCCCCCATCGATTTTGAGATGGCTTCTAACTAAATTTATTGATGAAACAAGCTATTAAGTCTGTAGGTAAAACTAAGCAAACACGCTCGTTTCGTCGTTACTAGTCCGTGAATTCGCTCTATCTTTCCATTGAACGTTGGATAGACACAAATTTTTACTACTCAAAAAGGGTTTATATTTGTGCCATCAGATTAAGTATTTTTTACAAGTATGCAAGCGAATGCGTGAGAATCCCATGAACATAGTTGAGCAGTCATCAGATTGAGTTGTTGCTGTAGTACATCATTAGAAATAATGATGCGTAGTTTAACCATGACAGCAAGAGGTAAAAATTGGTAGTCTGACAGACTATGTCTCGCTTATTACACATTAAGGCCATAGCCACGATTCGTCAGAACAACCCTCTATTGCTTTTTTTGTTGTTGGCGGGTGATTTCTTTTTCATCTTCATGTTCGGATTGCTTGGTCTCAATATTATAAGAGATACGGGATTTTCGTTAATACATGATCAAACGTATTCTGAGATCTATCAATACATCAAGTTTTTCTGGCTTGTCCTCTGTTTTTCGTTCCTCATCTATACCACACGGGAATATTTGTATGGATTGTTTGCCGTGGCATTCTCATTTCTGCTACTGGACGATTACTTCCAAATACATGAATACAGTGGTGGAGTGATTGCCAGGGCATTAAATATTCCGGATACCACGATGCTCGAGGCAGTTCATTTTGGTGAGCTGCTGGTATTTGCGATTTACGGGGTGCTGTTCCTTCCGATGTTTGCGGTAATGTATAGATCGTCCTCTGCGAATGTTCGCCGTCATGCAGTCGTGCTCATCGGGTTTGTAGCTGCGCTGGCATTTTTCGCAGTCGTCGTCGACCTTCTGCATGGACTGAAACTGCCTTTTGTAATCCGGCACACGATCGGAGCAATTGAAGATGGTGGTGAATTGCTCGTTATCAGCGGAATGTTCTGGTATGTGTATAGCATGGCGAATCATTCCGGCGCGGATGTGGGTCAGCGGACTTAAATTCGCCATTGCTTTCACACTGCAATTTATTGATCAGTTAGCAAGCCGACGACATGAATTTACGCAAACACACCATAATAAAAATCGGCGGTTGTCAAAAATACTGAGTTGAACGAAGTCAGTCAACGACTGTATTCGAAAAATCTGGCTTAGCTCTTTGGAAAATGATAGTTGCTAGCGGCCCTGATAATTTATGTTTTACCGGCTATGTTGGTCTATGCTAGTTGCGGGTGTTCGGGGTGTTGATGAAAGTACAAATCGAGCTGAGTTTTTCTACTCATGAACAGCACCCGTATCTTTATGCGGTATCAATAACCCACAACCCATCGTCCGACCTTCACCGATTCCATGGTCTTGCAGTGTCAGCGATTCAATAGCAGGCACATCGGCTAATAACACACTGCGTGTTAGTTGAGGGCCGTTCGCGGTGTTGATCGTGTGCTCTTTGCCACAAAGGATTTTTGTTGGAGAAAAGCGGTGGTTTTTGCACGCTTCAATTGTGCGTTCAACGAATGTTGACTCGTCGGTGTTCGCATCCAGATCTTCAAAAAAGGTGTAACGAGAAAAAAGCGTTGCGGCGGGCAATAGTGCACGTGATTGCCCTGAGAGAATACGCAAAGTTGAACCAGCAATATCGAACGTGGCGCCAGTCAGTGTGGAGATAAGTTGTTCTGCGTTTTCATTTTCTATGCGTATTTTAAACCGCGTTCGTTTAGACAACAACAAATACTCACCCTGGTTTTCAGGCCGCTCCCAACCATTCTGTGAACCGGCAACGTGAATCGGATGGATACCGGCACGCATTGATTCTTGTATGATTGGTGCGTGCATACAGGTAGCATCTGCCAATAACGATGCGTGGTCAACCAGTAAACTGTGACAGTCGATACGAAAGCTCACGTCGCTCATGCGCGCCGTTAGTGTTTGATCGTTTTGATTTGTTTCCTGCCACATAACCAGTCGACAATCCTGTGAATTGTGTTGAAAAGACGCCTATTCCGGAATGTCTGCCAACAGTGCATCGCGGTCGAACCACCAGTCGGTTTGCACCATAACGTCAATGACGTTTCTCAGGCGAACCAGAAATTTTTCCGGTACATCCAGTTCCAGTCGTTCAACCCATAGTTCAAATTGCATTTGTGATTCTACGTTACTGTGCCGTTTGGCAACACGTGCCAGGTTTGCACCTGTGAAGAGTTTAAGCTCTTCCAGTTTATCGCCTTCGCTGCGCAAATCGACTACGTAGTGTGCTACCGCAGCAGCGACTGCACCACCGTCGGATTCATCTGGCGTTTCATCGATGATATGGCTCAGAATATTAGCCGTTAAGTGTGGGTC
>CALIMV010000492.1 GCA_938045275.1 uncultured Granulosicoccaceae bacterium | reverse complement strand
AATGATCCTGACCCCAAACTTACAGTCAGTCTCGATCACACTGTATTTTTCCGACACCATAGTGCGACAAAATGGACTATTAATATAGCTAGGGGATACCCTAAATGATTGAATACTCGCCATCTCCATAATATTCGGCTGAATAAATCAGTTGTAATTAGCCAAAAACTCGAATAAACAGCGAGTTGGATATGTTTGCTTTGTGCAAAACTGGGGCGCATGACTGAAATCACAGCTTGTCGACGCAATATGCTTTTCAGAAATAGGTGGAACAAATTAAAAGCCAGCGAACGCCGGCTTTGTTGTCGTTATAACTTAACAGGAAAAATCAAATAAGTAAAAGCTTGCTAAGGAGTCGTTAACACTGTGCCAACACAGCATCCTGATTGCAATTTATTGGCATGTTAACGTCATTGCAGCTACGCTTTTTAATCAGATGAAACTGACTTCCAACCGCTCATTAACAAGCTGGTGAATAAAATTGAATACAGGACTTAATCATTCAACTATGGCAATCTCAACAATGAGCACAGTGCGTCTGAAGTTGGTGTTAGGTTTTGAATGAGGCGCAGTGAATGACCAAAGAATTTGAATATGGAATTGCCACAATTGATGAGTTGCAGATTGTTGTCGAAATCAAGATGGCCATGTTCCGGGAGATCGGTCTTTCAGACTTGTTGGTACCAAATGCTGAATCAATCATTTTAGAAGATTACCAGAAGCTATATGTAGAAAAGAATGCGCAACATTTTATTGCACGAACTAGAGGCATAGTAGTGGCTTCAGCAGGAGCCTTCATGAAATCAGATCTACCGTACAGATATTTTGAACCTGCGAGTTATGGCTTTATCGGTGATGTTTACACAGAACCCTCATTTCGTGGGTGTGGTATTGCCACTAAATTAAATATCGAGGCAATAGATTGGCTACGTTCAAAGGGTGTAAAATCCGTCCGACTATTGGCATCTGATGTAGGGCGCCCTATATATAAAAGGCTAGGGTTTTCTAATAGCGACGAAATGATTCTTACAATTAACACCTGACAAAACTAAGCAGCCGAGGTACTAAAAAGCAGCGCTACGATCCTGGCGCCGTTTCGTGCCACTCAGCTGTTGCGGCGTTAGGGTTCAAAAGAGAACTAAAATGAATATTTCACTTTACTACTCACCTGGGTCTTGTTCTTTAGCCCCCCACATTGTATTGAACGAAATTGGTCAACCGTTTGAACTTCGCAAATACGCAACGGCGAATCGTGACAACTTTTCAGCCGAATATTTAGCTATTAATCCAAAGGGACGCATCCCAGCTTTACAGATCGATAATTTTACTGTTACTGAAAATGCGGCAATTCTTGCCTATCTCGGTCGGCGATTCTCAAGCGCTGGCCTTTATCCGCCAGAAAATTCGGAGGCCGAGGCACGTTGTCTTGAGTTACTTGCATGGTCATCCAATTCGGTTCATGTTGCGTTTGCACAGTTATTTAGACCTGAAAGATTTGTGCTAAATGAACAAGACTATGCTGCTGTTAAGGAAAGTGGACATATCAACTACAAGCAGTGTCTCTCAGACATCGAAGCTCAATTAAACAACAAGGAATATTCGCTTGGCAGCGAATTCTCAGTTGTCGATCCGTTTTGGCTTGTTTTCTATAGATGGGGAATACTGGCAGGATACGACATGCGAAGTAATTTCCCCGTATACACAGATTATGCAGAACGTTTGTGCAATCGAGTTAGCATTAAAAAATCTTTGGCAACCGAAGGTATTTCAGTGTGGGGCTAAACCTAACAAGGTGCTTGATAAGAATATGACTTGCTCTCGCGCGCAGTTTTCCGCTTAACAACGCATAAAGCCAAAGAAGTATGTACGATGAAAGACTCCCTATTTACATTAGCTGATGGAAGAGACTTAGGCTATATCGAATACGGTAATCCTGATGGTGTGCCAATATTTCTATTTCATGGTACTCCCGGCTCCAGGATTTTCGGGCTGGAGAATGAACCTCTTGTTGACAAGGAAAACTTAAGAATAATTACACCGGAAAGACCGGGCTATGGTCTGTCTAGCCCAATTAAGGATAGGAGCATTGCGTGCTTCTCAACGGATATTGAGGAGTTAGCAGATTATCTTGAAATTCAACATTTTCACGTCGCTGGTGTATCTGGCGGCGGCCCCTATACGTTAGCGTGTGCCTCGAATCTGTCGAGTCGAGTTTTATCGACGTCCTTAATCGCAAGTGCCGCTCCGACGGAAATTGAAGGCTATTTCAAAGGAATGTCCATAGGAAATAAATTTGCGCTGTTAATGTCAAAATATTTCCCATGGTTGCTAAAAGCTATTTTAAAGAACGTAGCAAGCTACTCTAGGAAAAAGCCAGAAAAGGTGATTGATGAACTAAGATCGCAGTTGTGTGAATGGGATGTAAAGGTTTTGGATAATATGATAATGAAAGGTCAGCTTGAAAGTTTGGTAGAACATATTCGAGAGGCTTACCGACAAGGTTATTCAGCTCATTATTCTGATCTATTGTTGGTGTCACGTCCTCGGGGGATAGATTATACAAGAATAAAATCCCCCATATTTATGTGGCATGGTGTGTCTGATACATTGATGCCAATACATCCGGCAAGAAAGTTTGCTGATATGCTTCCCAATTGCAAAATTTACTTTATTGAAAGTGCAGGTCACTTCTTGCTAGAAAGTGAGGCAATTGGAAGTAATATTGTTCGGGCAATTAAATCCGCCTAGCAATATGTTGCATGCTGACTTTTCCCGCGGTGTCCGTTTGAGTGAATAGTCGTACCTCCCATTTTGTCACACAAACGGCACACACTGAAACGTGGCCGAACTTGGCATTAGATTGACTTCCCACGTACGTGAATAGCGCTATTACCGACAGCGACACCGCGCTCATGGTCGCCGGGGAACGAACCAGCAATTCTGACCACCGTGGCAAGAACGCTACTGTAGCTTGTAAGTAACAATAAGTGGCGGTCTATCATAGGTGCCAAGTTGAGCAGCATCTTTAACGGCTAGATAAAGTATGTTGGTTGTCGGGTCAAATGTTGCACCAATGATTGGCCGCTTACCATCGGCGTCAAATGGTACGTCAAAGGCCCCATAAGCATAGGGTTTTGGTTGGTACACTTCGCTTGCTGACAGGATATCTTCAACGTTGTAAAACCAATAGTAGTTGGAGTAATCAGCCGGATCATAAGGGCAGGGTCCAGGGCACGTATTGCCGTCACTTTGCACTGCTTTGTAGCCAATTCCAGATTGCAGTCCAGCGGTGTGACCAACTACGGCAAACGTTTTTGTTCCAGGAATAAAAAAGCCGTATCGTCCAGCCGACAAAGGATTCCATAACGCATCAGACGGTGGAAATGGTCCGTCCGTACCTTGCTCGGCCCACTCAAGAGCGCGTTCGCTCATTTGGGTTATCGCGCCGCGTCCACCGTAGGGGTAGTTTAGTTTAGGTTGTGTTTGTAACACTGGGTTGCTTGTTGGGTCGGCATTAATTAACGCACTTGGGTCGAAGGTCCAAAGTGAAGGCCCGATGCTGTATCGCGATGTTATCGAATACACGCTCGACCATCCAGTATAGTGTTGCGCACCAAAAGCGCTTTGCCATTGCTCTGGAATGGGACCCATATAACCAGCCGAGTTAGCTGCTCCCTGCAACCGAAAAAAGCCTTTCGCACCAGCGTCCAAATTGTCCGCATTCGGCACTATCACTGTGGAATCGCTACCCTGGCCACTGGCGTCGTACCAATTCTCAGCATTGATAATTAGGGATCCATTTAACCAATACATACCAGTGATACGGTTTATAGACTGAGGGTTCGGCAAAGGGTCTAACACCCCAACGAAGTTTTGTAGCGGTGTGCCAGTCTCTGGCAATGCGGCTACCTCTGTTTGCATGCCAGTTTGTATGATTGGGTATTCGGCTACAGATCGATGATGGTCATGCCCTGCTATAAAGAGTGATTGCTTAGTTGGATTAACTGCGAGTGTACCCACCGCATAGTCAAGTGACGAATTGCCGAACTCACCGTTTGTTAAGCGAAAGGCGCCAGAATATTCAAAATCGGTAATTTCTGCTAACTCAGAACCACCATCGGTACCGCCGTCGCTACCACCATCGCTACCGCCGTCGCTACCACCATCGGAACCACCGTCACTACCACCATCGGAGCCACCGTCACTACCACCATCACTGCCGCCATCATCACCGCTATCGGTTGAACCGTTACCCGTGCGGTACTGGGTGTCGCTAAACTGCCACCCATCTGCGCTGGTGTGAAACCAAAGCCGAACATAAGCGGTACTGCCATCAACCGGCAACTGATCAACCGTTACTGAAGTCTGTGTCCGAATAGCTGTACCCGAATCGTAGAGATCATTGCCTCCTTGCCTGCCGCCAATGTAAAGCCACCAAAAGTTGACTGGTGTGTTGTTATCGCTCCATTCGAAAGTGGCAGAAGCACCGACCAGTTCACTGTTGTTGGCTGGGCTAGTCATGGCAGGTGTGGTTATTACAACGTCGTTTGCTGCTGCAGTGTAAGTACTATCAATATAAAGCCATCTATCTGTTTGGAAATACCACAGGCGCGCATGCACGATGGAGCCGTCTTGTGGCATTCCAATAACATCATACGTTGTGTTCAGACCCAGATCGCCGGAGTTAGCAATATCTCTGGCGCCAACTGATGTGCCGACATAAAGCCACCATTGATCTACTTTAACATCACCAACATCGTCTGATGACCAGGAGAAAGTTTGTGATGAACCCGATAGTGTTGAGTTGGCTGAGGGTTGGTCGATGCGAGGATCGGCTGTTATGTTTGCCGACATGGTCGTGGTTACCAATAGCAATAGCAGGGATATAAAAAAAGTGGGCGTGCTTACAAAATAGCTTTTATTGCTGAACATCTGATGTTCTCTCCATAGCAGAGGCTTTAATAGTAGCGACGAGAGTATATCTTGCTATTGTATGTTCACGGTATTTCATCAAGGCAAGTTTCGATGTACCGCATTACTGATTAGTCTGTTTGATTAGCGGTTAATTTTTCTCTATTAGCAGGAGGCTCATGTTTTAAATACCCATATTCTTACTGACGCTTTACAGGTCAGTCGTGGTACAGCTTTTGCTCTAAACTGCGCTAATACTTTTGTCTTGCCAGCAGCAACAACCTCGAATATGCGACCTTCGAAAGTATTTGTAGCCCTATGACCAATGGGAGCGAGAACCAGGTTTGTTTACTCAAAAAACGTGCGTGTACTTGGCTTTGGAAATTGGAAAACAGTGAGTCGCTAACGCTATTCAATAAAAATCAAACACTTTGTAATTTTCGTCAGCCACTTTTCCAAGTACTTGAAACACACTGAGCGCAACGGCTTCTCATCACTGATGTTACTATTTCCTGCAACCTAAATTTAAACCGGATTAATCTTGACCTAAATTAGAAACACAATCACATTATTGAATAGGTCAACAGGGAGTCTTTATTGAGCATATTAATCAACGCATATAGCACTTGTCATACACAGCCAAAACTTGTATTTCCCCATCATCTTAATTCACATAGGGATTTACAGGATCCTGAATTAGCAGATCATTTGAATGGATTTCAAGGCTATATTTTAAAAAAAGGAGGTGACGAGATGACTCAAATTAAATACCACCTCCTGCGTCATATTCAAAGAGTCAAGCATCATTTCAGCTTTGAAGTAGAACAGTCTAATTTTGAAGCAATGTCGAAGTGGGTTTCTGAATCAAATTCTGTAATGTTTTTTCCAGATGGAACAATTCGAAGCGCCTCTGGCAGTATTTTATTTTATCCTGATGGTCGATCACCCGATAAAGCGGCAGAAATTCCATTTTTAGCCGACAGTTATAGTCGCAGATCTCGAACCGAAGCTTTTCTATCTCAAAGAGATATTTCGGTACCTAGTCTGCCGCCTTTGCCATGTGAGTATGAAATTGAATTGCGCTCAATACCAGAAATATTTCATCGAACATTATCTCTTTTCGCAGTTGCCGTTCGCGCTGAGTCAATAGCGACTGCAAATCCACTAGAAATAGCGACTCTAAAAGAGCGATTGCCCGGAGGTTTTCTAGAGCTTAGCCCTTTTGAAGAAAAGTTTATGGCAGATGATGCGCCTGAGGATTCTCAAGTTGCTCAATTTGGTTGGAGGTATGAAGGGGTCGCCTTGTTGTTGTGGAGTTTAAATATGTTGCCAGTGCTTCCTTTTCCTAGTGCCATTTGTGATGTTCCTAAGTTAGCTCAAATCACATGGGATTGGAGTTCGTGGCAAAACAAAATTGAGTTAAGGTCTGTTTCTGAAATATTGAATTGTTTGGACCTTCACTATGAACTCCATTGGTTAGTCCGCCAGGCTGGAATAAATAATGAAAAACCAGGGTCTGATATTGACGCGGGAGTGGTTCTTGAGCGTCACTACGCACTTAATTGGTTGACTAAGTTTGAAAATGCCGATTGGGATTCTGTTGACACACCAACATGATCAATGTTTTACACATCATAACAATTAAATTGCATGCCAAGCTTGATCAAGCCCTCGTTACGCTGCCGCTTCAGCCAATGGTTATTGCAGCCCAGTTCAGTACGAAAAGCGACAAGCGAAATTGGCTTTATTTAGTATCTACTTTTTGCGGATAACATCAATGTCTGTAGGAGTTTCATTGAGCGAACTGTCGATTAAACCGCCAAGACGTGAATTAGGAAGTGAATGTGAGAAAATTCTAAGAACGGTTCCTGAATGGTTCGGTCGTGAACAAGCACTGTTGAACTATATTAAAGATATAAACATGCTTGATACATACACTGCGTGGATGAGCGACGAGTTAGTTGGTTTTATTTCTGTCAAATATCATAACAAGTGGACGGCTGAGCTGTATGTCCTCGCCGTTGCAGCTGACTATCATAGAATGGGCATAGGTAGTGAAATCTACAATAAAATTGAAACAGATCTTGTAGCTAAATCCTTCAAATTAGTGCAAGTGAAAACAATTGGAGTATCGCTACGTGATAAGCACTACGAGAAAACCAGATATTTTTATAGGTCGCTTGGTTTTTTTCCATTAGAAGAACATCCTGATTTTTGGGGAGCAGGGACTCCATGCTTGGTGATGGTCAAGAGCATTTAACAAGGCGCTCCAGAACCGACAAGGAGGTTCCTTTGGTTTTAGTTGGTACGTTGTAAAAAAGAGTGGGCATGATGATTTATAGAGCTATGCAGATTTTCCTCGTTTAAGCAATTGTACATAGCTCATAGGTAAGTGATGGTGAAAGTAGACGATATACCCGAGCCTGTTTGCGCAATATTACGATTTGTAGGAATCGGGCATGTCGCTATTTGTCAGTGACCATCGGGTTTATGCGTATCGAAAGCGAAATGTCACATGAAAATTAGCTAATTCGCATCGCTTGCCACTGTGTGCTGCTCATTGAGAAATAACGGGTTTCTCTCAATTGCCTCACGCATAGTTGCGTAATCAATGTCTCCACCTGCTAGAAAACCGTCTCTCTTCAACCCTTTCAGAACGCTTTTATCGGTAATGCCCAGCAGAGCCTCCTTGATTTGGTTTATCGTCTCCTTTGCCAGCCCCTCGCGAGCAGTCCAGGGATGTGTCGGAGTGTCGATCTTTGTGATTACCTTGACTCTGTCGGCGATATACTTGTCTTTCAGAATGCCAATTTTAAACGCGCCAGCATCGAATTGGTTTCTTAGAACTGCGACCGCTACTTTGTCGTGCTGGCCAAGATAGTCGTAATTGTCCAAATCATCAATGGTAATTCCCGCGTCGAGGAGGTGTAGCTGAGACAGGTATCGACCGATAGTGGAATTCTCATTGCCAAATGCAAAAGACCTGTTTTTGATATCGCTGATCTCCGTAATATCGCTATTTTTGCGAGCAACTATTACCCCTTCAAATGTCTTTTTGCCTTTCTTCGACTCCACGGCGATGATTGACAACTCATTATTGCGTTGTTTGGCGAGTGCGTAGGTTGCCGGCCCGGTCCTGGTAAAGTCCACATCCCCGTTTACAATCGCATCCAGACCTTGCTGGTAGTGTTTAAAGAATACTCTTTCGATCTCCACTTTTTTCCCCATGGAGCTCGATAGTCTGTTTTCAAGTTCTGTCAGGATTGGATTAAACTGTTCATCCAAGCTTGATCGCCGTTCCGAACCATAAAGTCCAAATTTCAACTTTAAGGTGTCCGCCTGAACAACTGCTGGCGTTAGTAAGAGCGAAATGAGTATTGATACCGAAATGATTAATTTACTTTTAAAATGTTTATACATAGTGGGTTCGTTCCGTTTAAGTTAGATTTTCTGCTAGTACAGCTCGCAATGAATCTCGTCATGCAGTTCTCGAATATGAATTTTTTCTGTCGTCGAACCATGCTGATTCCAGTAACCAATTATTCAGCATCTCCACCGGCAGCGGTTTGCTCACAAAATAGCCTTGTGCGTAATCACAGTTGATATCGGCTAGCCAGGATAGAAGTTCCGGTGTTTCAACGCCTTCAGCGACGACTGAAATTTCAAGCTTGTGTGCGAGCTCAATAATTGTTTGCACCACCATCCGACTGGACTCGTTCATGTCCAGTAGAAAGTCTTTGTCGATTTTCAATTGGTTTATAGCAATTTTCGTCAAAAGCGAGAACGAAGAGTACCCTGTACCGAAGTCATCCAATGAAACTATAAATCCTGAGTTGCTAAGCTCCTCAATGCCCTGGATGACTGGTTCCGGATGACTTACAGCAGCGGTTTCTGTAACCTCCAGATTTATTTTACTGGTTTCCAGACCGTGGCTGCGTACCGTCTCTCGCAGATTTTTCGCTAAGTCCGTGTTGTTAAATGATCGCCTCGATAGGTTTATTGACACGCGAATTTCATGACCTTGTGCTTGCCATTCTCTGCATTGCAAGCAAGCTGTTTCCAAAACCCAGTTTGTCAACAGATCGATCACATCGGTTTTTTCAGCTAGTTCGATAAACTCAATCGGAGGGATCATGCCGAA
>CALIMV010000491.1 GCA_938045275.1 uncultured Granulosicoccaceae bacterium | reverse complement strand
TTTTTAAATGTGAATGCTGAGTAAGTGGAACCGTTCTGGCGCACTAACTCGAGGCGAATTTTTGCGTCTTCAACTGTTGGCAGTTGACCCTCTTCAATCCACCAGAGTGCCATAAAGAAATCGATCTTCTCAAACCACTCTTTTCTTCGCCTCATAATCTCTTTGTGGTCTTTGTTCCTATAGACGAAATTAACCAGTGACTGGATATCTTCCCATAACGATATATTCACAATAATATTCGGGTCGTCAAAAGCCTGTAGATCTGTTGCGTTGTTTCCATCTCCCTGCAGTCGCCATACAAAGCCTGATTGCTCCTCCGCAATGGCGTTTACCCGATCTAAATTGTCCATAAATGGCTTATTAACCGGGTCGTCTTGATGCACACGAAATTTAGCAATATTAACCTGGGCCAAGTGATAGTTCATTTTCATATTGTCCTATAGTCAGAGCCGTTGTATTTGGGAAGCCTTCGCCTCGAAGACATCACTTTTAAATCCTATGATGCAGTGAATTATCCGAAGTTGCTTGAAACCTGCTGAGCCAATCGCGCTATCTCCGCGACATAGGGTGGAGATTTATTTTCATCGTAGCGCGCAAGAAATTCAAGGCTATTTGGCTGCCATTTATACAAGAGTTCGACGACATCTTCGCGTTCCAGAGCATCAACAACCATCCCACGAGGCAACGTTGCCACGCCCATTGCATTGATCGCCATAAACAGGCACGCCGCTAGATTACTCGATGGAACCAGGTGCACGTTCTGAATACCGACCTGTTTAAAATGATCGCTAAGCTCTCTGAAAAGTGCTGTGTCTCTGGCATGGGACAGTATCGGATGGGCAGTCAATGTTTTCGAAGAAATTTTTTTGGTTGTTGTTAAACCCAACTCAGGTGATGCAACCCAGGTTAACGGATAAGTACCCAGCTCGACAGCACCACCGATTGCGCGATCGAATGGGCCGTTTTGCAGCGCCAAGTCGATATTGCGCTCAAATAATTCTTTCGTCAGATTCACCGATAGATCAATTGTAAGCTCGATGTGCAGGCTTGGGAATTGTTCTCGCAAGGTCTTCAACAAAGGTTGTAGCCACGTATGCACGATCATCTCTGTCACACCCAATCGCAAAGTGCCATCAACCAGAGAAGTGTCTTCCAGCGAAGCGATCAAATTGTCGGCGGCACTCAGCGTTTGCCGAGCATGCCCAATCAGGTCTCGACCGCGTGCAGTTAATCTGACAGAGCCTGCGTCACGTTCAAGCAACGTTACCTTTAACGCGGTTTCCAGAGACCGGATTCGAATGGAAATATTGGGCTGCGTTGTGTTCAATCGCGTCGCCGCTTTACTGAAACTGCCCAGATCGGCCGCCCAGACAAACGCTTCCAGTTGCTTCAGATCAAGGGTCATCGATTTCAATGGCAATAAATGAGAGCTTACATTGCATAATAAAGCCTTATGCAATAAATAATAAAGAATAATTTGAAACTATAGAGTGAGTCTCCTATTATGTGCTCTACAGATGGCTTGGTCACCGTTGCACGCCGGTATATTGGCTTGTCCAATCAATAAATCGCAACAGGAAACCAGCGGTATCCAGCGATCACTACCCACTGGAATAACCACGACATGAGCCAGACTGCACATCGCCTGGGTGTTGATATTGGTGGAACGTTTACCGACGTTGTACTCGAAATCGGCCAACAGCAATTTTCAGCCAAAGTACTAACCACATACGACGCGCCCGAAAACGCCATCATTGACGGGCTGCATCAGGTGTGCGCCAGTGCCGGCATCCGCCCCGCCGACATTAACCAGATTATTCATGGAACAACGCTTGCCACCAACGCATTGATTGAGCGGCGCGGTGCCAAAACAGCGTTGATTACCACCGATGGCTTTCGTGATGTTATCGAAATGCGCACCGAATCTCGCTTCGAACAATACGACCTGAATCTCAATCTGCCTGAGCCATTGTTACCACGCAACGCGCGCTATGCGGTTAAAGAACGCATGGATGCAAAAGGCAATATTTTGATTGACCTTGATCGAGCAGAAGTTGAAACGCTCGTGGACCGTATAAAAGAGGCTGGCTATGACAGCATCGCGGTGGGTCTTATTCACTCGTATGCCAATGACCGCCATGAAAAATTGATACGTGATGTGCTTAGCGAAAAGCTGCCCGATGTAATGGTATCGATTTCGTCTGAAGTTTCACCACAAATGCGCGAGTACGAACGCTTCAATACAGTGGTCGCAAACGCTTATATCAAACCCATGATGAAGTCTTATCTCAGTCGTCTGGGAGGGCGTTTGAGCGACGAAGGCGTGAACTGCAATATTTTCCTGATGCACTCCGGCGGCGGCATTATATCGATTGAAAGTGCTGCTGAGTTTCCGGTTCGATTGGTTGAATCAGGTCCGGCCGGTGGTGCTGTATTCGCTGCGAACATCGCAGCTCGTCACGGTCTGGACAAAGTCCTGTCGTTTGACATGGGCGGCACCACAGCAAAAATTTGTTTGATCAAGAATCAAACACCGAAAACCAGCCGGGTATTCGAGGTTGCGCGAACCTACCGCTTTAAAAAAGGATCTGGCATGCCGATCTCCATACCGGTTATCGACATGGTGGAAATTGGCGCTGGTGGTGGATCACTTGAGCACGTTGATTCACTGCGCCAGATTCGCGTCGGGCCAGAATCGGCCGGGTCTGAACCGGGACCTGCCTGCTATGGCCGTGGCGGCGACAAACCAGCCGTGACCGACGCTGATTTAATGCTCGGCAAACTGGATGAAAATAACTTTGCCGGCGGCACTATTCAACTTGATTCAGACCGTTCCGCCAAGGCACTGAACCACGCGCTGGGTAAGACACTCGACATGGATACGCAGACAGCCGCCTTTGGCCTTTCAGAAGTGGTCGATGAAAACATGGCAAACGCTGCCAGAGTGCACGCTGTAGAAAACGGTGAAGATCTATCAGAATACACAATGATTGC
>CALIMV010000490.1 GCA_938045275.1 uncultured Granulosicoccaceae bacterium | reverse complement strand
GGATCTGGCCCCCATTCTGACATTTCAAATATGGGCGATGCTAATTGTGGGTGGAAGTGGCAACAATCGCGGTGCTATATTAGGAACGCTGGTAGTTTGGGCCAGCTGGGTCGGCAGTGGTTGGCTGCTGACTGCATTTGCACCACAGCATTGGCAGCTGTACGCTGGATCAATCCAGTACATATTAATAGGACTGATAATCGTCGCTACGTTACTTGCACGACCACGAGGATTATTACCCGAAAAACTGACACAGATGCAGTACACAATTCATAAAAACACGATGCCCGGGAGGCAACATGACACGGAGTAAAACACTGATAACGAAAAGCGCTGCAATTTTTACCATTGCACTTGGCATACTCGTTACCGCTTGGGCACCAATTTCGACAACCCAAGCCGCTGACTGCACCACAAAAATAGGCGCAGTCTTGCCTACCTCAGTTGATTGGGGCCGCCCCATCGCCGAAACAGCTCAGTTTGCCGTTGATATTTATAACGAATCCGGTGGTGTTAAAGGCTGCGATATTGAAATGGTATTGCGCGACACACAAGTCGACCCCAAAGTGGGTGTTGACGCTGCAAAAACGTTGGTGGATATAGAAAAGGTGCCCGTTTTACTTGGCGCAGTATCCAGTGGCGTTTCGATGCCAATCCTGACATCGGTAACCGTTCCATCAGGTGTAATGCAAATGTCTTGTTGCTCATCATCCACGACATTCACCGATGCAGCTGCAGAAGGCAAAACCAAAGGATTATGGTTTCGCACCTTCGCCACCACACGTAACCAGGCAGCCGTTGCTGCCAAGCTTATTCAAGAACGTGGTTACAAGAGTGTCGGTATTTTCTACAAGAACGATGATTGGGGACAAGACATAGGCAAGTTAGTTGCAGCTGATCTGGAAACCCTGGGCATCGAGGTCACCACATCGGCAGCAATCAATGATGCACAACCATCTTATCGTGCAGAGGTTACTGAAATGTTGAAAACCAAACCGGAAGCTGTGTACATGGCGATTTATCCGGCTGAGGGCGTTTCGGTGGTAAGAGAATGGGTGTCGTTAGGAGGAACTCAAAAAATGGTTGTGGCCAATTCATTGAAGTCCGACGAATTTCGCGATGGCGTAGGTATCCAATATTTGAAAGACGTAGTAGGCCATGATTCAGCACCACCTCGAACCGATTCAGCAAACTCTTTTGTCGAAATGTATAAAGAAAAATTTAAATCTGAACCTAATGGCCCGGGGCTGCCAAATAGTTTTGACAGCGTAATGATTTCTTTGCTCGCGATGGACGCCGCCACTGAACTCACTGGCGAAGCTATCGCGGCACAAGTCGCGAACGTCACAGACCCTGAGGGTACGTCGGTATTCCCAACAGTGGATAGCTTAAAAGAAGCCCGGACTTTGTTGACTGAGGGTAAGACTGTTTCTTATCAAGGTGCTACTGGTGCCGTTGTGTTTGACAAAAACGGCGATGTTTCTGCACCCGCAGTTGCCTGGTCGTTTAGCGATTCAGGCACCGAAGAAGTATCCTATTTCCCGCTTGCAGATGTTGACGCATTTATCTCAACGTTAAAGTAGGTCGAGAGATTCAACCTCTAAAACAATGAGTAAACAACAAGCTCAAGGTTTCCAGCAATCGTTAGGGTTGCTGGATAATCCAATCATCACCGGTCTTTGGCAGGTCGCAGATATTGAACGCGGGGGCCAATTACTCGATCGTGACACCGCCGCCAATGAGCTGGTGCAATATGCCAATGACGGATACGCCTGTTTTGATATGGCCGATCACTACGGCAGCGCTGAATTAATCGCAGGTGCTGCACGAGCAAAACTGATTGAGCAGGACAACACACAGGTTATCCCATCGCTGCTGACTAAGTGGTGCCCCCAACCTCATGAATGCACGCCCGAGGCGGTGCGTCGTGGCATACAGGAACGCAGAGAACGATTAAATGTCGATACCATTGATCTGTTACAACTTCACTGGTGGAGCTTTGATCATCCCGGTTATATCGATGTCATGGACACTCTAATGACATTGAAACAGGAGGGATGGATACAGCATATCGGATTAACCAACTTCGATACTGATCACCTTAAAGTTTTACTCAGTTGTGGCCATGAAGTCGCCAGTAATCAGGTCTGCTTGTCGGTGCTGGACCCACGTGCACTCGGCGACCTGAGTGCGCTTTGTGCACAGACAGATGTGAAGTTGCTCGCCTATGGCACATTGGCTGGTGGATTTTTAAGTGCGAAATGGCTGGACAAGCCAGAACCTGATGCGGTGCCCGACTGGAGCAAAATGAAGTATCAACGTTTTATTAGTGCTGTCGGTGGCTGGAACGTTTTTCAATCGATGTTGCACACGCTTGATGCCATTGCGAAAAGGCATCGGGTATCTATTTCAAATGTGGCTACTCGCTGGGTGTTGGAACAAGCAGCAGTAGCTGGTGTCATTGTGGGAGCCCGACTCACTGAATATCAACACCGTGACGACAACAAGATTCTTCTCAGCTTTCAGCTGACTGACGAAGATCACGAAGATATCAACGAATCCATCAAACAATTGCGGCGCATTGACGGCGACTGTGGTACAGAATATCGACGCCCGCCATTTCTAACAGCATCCGGTGACCTTAGCGATCATCTTGAACAACTGCCACCCGTTTTCAAAAAGATGGCAGTGCCCGGAAAACCAAAACGCTTTCGCATCAGCAGTGGTAGCGAGTTTGAACCAATCTGCGGCTATAGCCGAGCTGTGCGCGATGGCGACCGTATTATCGTTAGTGGTACAACGGCCACACATGGCATAGATCGCGTTATCGGCAGTAACGATATTCAAACACAGACTGTCTACATACTCGACAAAATTTCTGCAAGCCTGACATCATTAGGCGCATCAATGAATGATGTTATCCGAACACGCATTTATCTAAAAGACGCAAACCAGTGGGAGCCCGTATCACGCGTGCACGGCCGATACTTTGCGCAATGTCTACCAGCAAATACGCTTGTAGAAGTGAGTAATCTCGTGGGTGACTACGATGTAGAGATTGAAGCTGAAGCGATTGTTCTTTAATCTGGTTTGCGTGGAGTGCAATCGCCTGAAGAAAATTCAGATGTTTACGTCAATACGACGTGCAATGCACACATGAAATTGGCCTACTCACAGTGCCCAAAGCTACCTCACTTTCTGCACAATGACTTTCTGCACAATCAAAAGTGAAGTAGCTTTGGGCTGAACTACGCGCTGTTATACTTCTACTTAAAAGCAAAGAGGATAGTTCACCAGGTACCTCGGGTTTTCATAGTCACCTGGATTTTCTCCAAATTCAGCATCCGCAATGCCATCAACGGTCGGTCCACAACCATTAACAATATGGTTCATAACACCAGGGCCGCTGAGGTTGTTGATCATGATGTTATTCAACTGAACGCCAAAAGATTCGGGTACTTCATAAGCATTCTCTGTAACGATGCCTGGGTCATTACGATTGTAGATGTAAACACCTGCTCCCCACAATTCATGGTCTTCGACCTGGTCGTTCACTTTGTACGCTGCCCAACCAAGCGTACCGTCATCGGCTATCCAGTCCGCCTGGCTCGGTGGGTCGTAGGGCAGCTCGTTTTGGTACAAGTACACTTGGCCACGCTCGCCGTTCCAGATGGTGTTGTATTCCTGAAAGTGTTCGACGAACAGGCCCGTTACAGTAACATCGTCACCGTTCACAACAGCACCATTGCGACCAATAATAGTGGACCATCGAATGTCGTCGCCGAGAAACCCGTCAACGCAGTTCGCAGGATCAAGCTGATCGCAATTGGCTTCGAAACCCTCTATTCCGTGGTCGGCGCGCCACACCCAAGTATGGTCTATCAGAACATGATCGCCGTTGACTTCCAATGCCGTATCAGTTTTGCCAACGTACGGACCACCAATACGGAAATAAACGTCACTGAGCGTGACCGGGTTGTTCGGGTCGGTATTGGGCCGACCGTTGTTACCGTTCTTTTTACCAATCTGTAGCAACACCGGCGATTCAACCTCTCCGGCATCGATCGTCACACCAGCTATTATGATGCCGGCTTTGTCAGCCGTGGTCAGCGGTATTGCACCATCCACTGAGTGCAATGTAGCCAACCCCATACCCAGAACTACGGTATCGGCACGCTTCACGTTTATGCTATTTGCAATGTCGTACACTCCGGGTGTGAGTATTAAATGCTGCCCGCGTGCAAGAGCTCCGTTTATGTCCTTTACCGAGTCAGTTGGGTCTGCAATAAAGAAATCGTCAATCGAGACTGTTCGACCTGGTGTCATTCCCCCAGCCCAGGAAACACCGCTCGTGCCCATCTGCGCGCTCGGCACGTGGACATTTATCTCGCCTTGCTCACCCACAAAAAGATACGGTTTCTCCCGACTGATCGGAGTTGTGTCGATAGTCGTGTACGCGGCGCACCCTGCCGGTGAAGTTACACAGCCAGGGTAGTCAGCATCGTCCGGAGCACCGTTAACGCCAACAAATACCTGATTCCAGACAGCGTTGGACCAGTACTCCAGATCACTGTTACGGGTAATCCACTGTTGCTGCGGACCGTTTACAACGCCATTAGGGCGAGAGTCGGCGATGAAGCCACCACTGGCGAAGTTGGGCCCAGCTGAACAAACATCGAATAAAAAGAGCTCTGGTTCGGGACCAATGCCATTAATATCAACCCGGCGCATCGAAACCGCTTGCGACACTGCCCACATATTGAATGGGACGCCGGCTCTGCACGCTTCCGCTCCGTCAGCAACGCCATTAGAGACGTTAATCGTCAGGTTTGACAGTCCACGCCAAAAGTTATTCAACGCAAAACATTGATTATCTGGATTAAATGGGTCGGTTGGGTCTGCAGGGAATCCGTCTGGTGTGAAGCACCGGTTATAAACCTGCATTTTGCCATTGATCTGCACATCGCCTGGTGACGCACCAAGTCCGGCTACTTCCGTGTAATACCCAATGGTGCCCAACAGTGGTTCCTCTGCGGATCCGTAGACGCCTGGCATGAACAATAAACTGTAGCGCGCAGAACCCATTTCGTTATCACGCTGCAGCGCAAAAATTTCGTCGAACTTCGCTTGAATTTCACTGGTTGGCATGCTCGGATCAAAGATGGTGACATTGGTTCCGAAATCAGGTGCACCGCCTGTAAACCGGGCAGACCCCGGTTTGGCACTTATGGCTTCGGAAATCGTCGCAAGTTGTAAGGCTATTACAATGGCGGTAAGACCAAGCAGTCGTCCAGCCGACCACTTCCTCGACGAACTTATTACCAAAGATCGAATTGAATCAACTAGCAGAACCTGTCGCAAATGCATTCAATATTCCTGTTTGTAGTTAATTAAGTGAGTAAGTATTGTTTTTACTAAAAATACTGCCTATTTCCGTGTTTAGCATAAGAATGACTTGTTGCTCGATACATGAACTAAAACACAAGATCGGTCATGATTACCGGAGTGTACGTTATATTTTTGCTCTGCCTTAGCAACAGCATGTAAATTATGCAACTATCAAGAATTATATTGCCGGTTTTTAATTGGTGCGGTCGGGCGCAGCCATCAAACTTATAGAATTTATAAAAAGCACACAGGTTACAAACAATGAAAACAGACGTTCAAGTGGTAGTAGTCGGTGGCGGTATTGTAGGTGCTGCTGTGCTGTACTGGCTGGCAAAGCTCGGTTGGACCGATACACTGCTAATTGAACGTCGCGAATTAACCTCAGGTAGCACTTGGCACGCTGCTGGTAACACGACTTACTTTGGACCGTATGCAGAAATGACTCGCTTGTTTGCAGGCTCTATCCGCACGTACCTGCAGGCCGAGCAAGAAAGCGGACACTCTATAAATTTTCACCAAACAGGATCATTGCGGGTCGCCACCACTGCCCGGGAACGTGAGTTGTTTCATCGCTTTGAATCCAAATATCGCACCCTGGATATTCCTTATCATGTGGTCGAAAACGACGTCATTGAAAAACTGCACCCTTGTATCAACACCGAAGGTTTATTTGGTGCAGCGCATACACCCACAGACGGGCACGTTGATCCCAGCGGCGCTACGCATGCGCTTGCAAAAGCGGCTCGCAATTACGGTGCGGTGGTTCAACGCCAATGCCCTGTCGAGAGCATCAATTGGGATGGGCAGCGCTGGCTGCTGCAAACCCCCAGTGGCGATGTCCGATGTGTGCATGTGATTATGGCCGCATCATTCTGGACTCGCGAACTACTGCTACCCCTTGGGTTGAACATACCGCTCTACGCTACCGAGCATCATGAAATGATCACTGAAAGTGTACCGGCACTGGTTGAGCGTCAATCTGAAGTTCCCGCCTACCGCGACTCTTATGTGTCGTGCGCTGTTAGGCAGGAAGCGCAAGGTTTTCTTGCTGGTATCTACGAAACCGACCCCGTGTTCTGGGCGCTCGATGGTATACCGAAAGACTTTCGCGAGGAGCTTTTGCCACCCAATACAGATCGCTTGATGACACACCTCGAAAAACTGATTCATCGCTTACCAGCGTTCGGTGAGGTGGGGATAAAAACCATCAATAACGGACCCATGTGCTGGACGCCAGACGGGCTGCCTTTACTTGGCCCTATAGGCGAGAATGAGGGCTTATGGCTGGCATCGGGATTTAACGTTGGCATAGGTACCGGTGGTGGGTCCGCGGAATTTCTTGCGCACTGGATAGTAAACGGTAAACCAAACTTTGAACTGCCTATAGTGCATGCGGATCGATTTGGTAACGACATAACACAGCATGACGCCATTGAATCTATCAAAGCCTGTTACCGGCAGGGTTTTCGTTTACCGGAACAACTGTAGCCCGAAGTCATTATATGTACTAACCAATACCATTTACGCTTTGACTAGCTGTTAACCAATATGATGTTTGCTTTTCGTACTCAATTGTTTTTCCTATTATTACCAGTCGTACTGACGCTGACAACATTGACTACCGCTGCCAATCCCAATGTAGCCTCCAGCACATCATGTGGTTCAACCGTCGAGGTACTCCGCTCCGGAAACAATTGGTCGTTGCAGGTTAACGGGCAGCCATTCACCGTGCACGGAGCCGGTATGGGCTATTCAGATGAAGCAGGCGTTCGTAGTCTTAGCGATGCTGGTGGTAATGCTTTTAGAACCTGGGGCACACAGGATTTGGATTCGCAGTTGGCTGCAGCTGAGCGCGTTGGACTGAAAGTGCTCGTGGGTTTAGATATGCGTAAGGAATTGCAAGGATTTGACTATGACGATAAAGACGCTGTAGCACAGCAACAGACACAAATAGAACGCATCATTGAGAAATACAAATGCCATCCAAGCCTGTTGGGATGGATAATTTCCAATGAACCAAATTTGATGATTGGCGCAGATGGCGCGGTTGTGCAGCCCAATCCAAAAGT
>CALIMV010000489.1 GCA_938045275.1 uncultured Granulosicoccaceae bacterium | reverse complement strand
AGTGGTGTCACCATCAGCGTTGATCACAAGCGACGAACACCCACGCTATGCAGCTGAAATCAAAAAAGCGTATCCAGATATGGTTCATACCCAACACCGATCTGTCAGGGGTTCACTGACCGGACAGGGTGAACTTAAACGAAACGGGTTCGACCCGTTGTTCAACATCAATCACACACTGGCCATGATGCGAGACAACATCAAACGCCTGACGCGACGCACCTGGTGCACAACCAAGTTGGCCAACTCGCTCGACGATGTCATTGCGATTTATCAGCACTACCACAATGCCACGCTGATTCCACAGCCTGCGATACAGCCAGACTAAGGTTTATATAGAGCGTAATCGTGATCGAATTGAAATGCAGTGAATTAGCAACACCGAAGTCTGCCAGTTAGGTGTGCTTGGTATAAAAAAAGGGTGCGAAAATCGCACCCTGAATTTCTGTACTGTGGCCGCTGTTTAAACAATCAGCGACCTGGCTTTTTAGTTATTAAACTCGTTTTGTTAACGAGGATACTTATCCACCGATCATACCAACGATCGCTTGAACAATACCACCAGCACCTGCACCAGCTCCGAGTCCACCAACCAATTGGCCAATATTTAACTTGCCACTAGCAGCTGCATCACCTGCTGCTGCTGCATCGGCACCGCGACCCATTAGACTGCCAACAGCACCGCCACCAAGTAATCCACCAAGTGGACCTGCGAGCGTACTCATCAAGCCGCCGCCACCGCCGCCCATTAAACTTTGCACCAGTTCGCCGCCCAGAAAACCGCCGCCGCCACCAAGTAGTGCTGAAATAATCGTACCTAACATATCGAGAATCCTCGTTTTAAATCAATAACAACCTTTCACATGCAGGGACATAGTTGCAAAGATGTATGTACAAACACACGTACATGCATAAACACACGTACAACAAATCAACATACATTCACGCAACCAGCCAAAGAACTAACTCGGAGTAATACACATGCGAAAAAGTTTAGCGAACAAGACAGTGTCCCTCGTCACTCCATTTCGATAGCATAAGCGTTATTGGCATCCAAACAATACCTAATTGCGCGTTAAATATAGTGAAATGAGTTTAAAAGCCCGTAATCAAGCTATTATATTTAGTTAGAGGAGATTAGTTGCCATCTTTGTTTACAAACACGTAATTCGTTAAGTTAAATCGGCAGTTCTTTCGATTGCCTCTGCAACGCCATGCATTTGACATCACACTATACAATATGTCTACTATCGATTTAAATTCGTTACTCACCAAGTACGGATTGCTGTGCCATACATTCGCATTTAACGATCTACCGATAAACATAAAAGATAGGCTGGACAAAAAAAATCACGCACGATTTAAAGATTGCTACCTTTCGCTTATTGCTAACGTTGGTCCAATGTTTTGGACTCAACTGAAAGCTAATCAATCCGAATGGAGCGATAACAGCGAGGTTAACAATAACCCTGTTGACTATTTTAGTTCAAAAGTAACTGATCAACTACTACAAAAAGCAGGCTTAGCGATCGATGCTGAATTACTTTATCCCGGCACAGCTCCTGCGCCTCTCACTATGCTGGGTGAATTAGCAAACTGGAGCACTCCATCGCCTCTTGGACTTGGTTTGCATGCGCACTATGGCCCATGGTTTGCGTATCGCGCGTTAGTAAAAACGACCGCTCCCCTACAAACTAATTATTCGACAAAAGAAACAAACGACAAGTCTGTCCAAAGTTACACAAGTAATTCAGAAAGCTCTGTAGAACAGAGCAAAAACGATATTTACGCAACGTCATCGCCCTGCATGCGCTGCGCCTCTACTGCGTGTGTTAGCGCATGCCCTGGTCAAGCGGTATCAATCAATGCTCATTTCAACATTAGTCGATGCGCAACCCATCGTTTAAAAGAAAATTCGACCTGCAAAGATCAATGCCATGCACGTAATGCATGCCCTGTAGGCGCCAAGTATCGATACAGTGATGAGCAAAGCGCTTACCATATGACGCATGCATTGCAGGCCTTGGTTAAATGGGCAAACAGTACTTAAGCTGCTCCGTCGCCACGCATACGTTCACCTGAGGGATCGTACATCGCTTTGATACTAGCCTTTGCTGCGAATACTGTGCCGCCTACATCAATACCCCACTCTTGCTCGTCTAACCATGCTTGATTAATCTTATCGGTGTGCTTGACATAACCGAGCCCGACCGAACCACCCAGTGTGTGACCATAATTGCCTGAAGTTAAATATCCAATGCACACATCATTGGACAATATAGGCTCGTGGTGATAAAGCATAGGCTCCGGGTCTTGAATCACAAATTGAACCAGTCGTTTATTGAGATGAGTGCCTGCATTTCTTTGGGCGGCAATTGCATCGCGCCCTTTAAACGCTATTTCTTTATCCATTGCACATACAAACCCGATACCGGCTTCCAACGGCGTATCTTCATCGCCAATATCATGTCCATAGTGCAAAAATTTCTTTTCGATGCGGCAGCTATCAAGCGCATGCAAACCTGCAAGCTGCAAACCATGCTCTTGTCCTGCTTGCCATAAAACATCAAACACCATAGTAGCCATTTCTACTGGCGCCAGAATTTCCCACCCCATCTCGCCGACAAAAGAGACTCGCGAAATACGTACAGGTGCATAGCCGACTTCACCTGCTATGCTTTTGCCAAATGGGAATGCTGCACTAGAAAGGTCTTTATTCAATAATGGCTCAAGCATAGCCCGACTGTTTGGCCCCATTACACCCAACATCGCCCATTGGTTCGTTACATCAGTTACAAAGCAATGACTTTTAGCATCAATATGACGCTTTAACCAGTCAAGGTCTTTAACCGCATTAGCTGCAGCACCAATAGCCATGAATTCGTTTTCGCCCAGACGAATAACAGTTAAATCAGCCTCAATACCACCTCGATCGTTCAGAAAGGTGGTGTAAACCATTCTGTCGACAGCCACATCGATATCAGCCGAGCAAATATACTGTAAGCATGCAAGTGCATCATTGCCTTGTACTAAAAATTTAGAAAAAGTCGACTGATCAAACAAGGCCACTGACTCTCTTGCCGCCCTATGTTCGTTAGCGGAATACTCAAACCAGTTTTGCCGACCAAAACTGTATTCGTATTTTGGCGTCACGCCTTGTGGCGCAAACCAGTTGGGACGCTCCCAACCAGCGGTTTGCCCAAAGCAGGCATTGTGCTCTTTTAGCCGTTGATGAATCGGTGAGAGTCGTACATTTCTGGCGCTCTCAAATTGTAAAAACGGATAATGATTTGCATAAAGTAAACCGAGTGACTCTTGTACTCGCTCTTCAATAAACTTCTGTGTCCCCATAAACGAAAACATTCGCCGAATGTCATTACCCCATAAATCCAGTGGCGGTAACCCATCGTTCATCCACTCTGCACACACTTTTCCCAGTCCACCTGAACTTTGAATACCAACCGAATTTAATCCGGCTGCAACAAAATAGCCCTGCACATCGGGTACCTGCCCTACATGAAACTGATCGTCAGGTGTAAAAGATTCCGGTCCACAAAAGAACTGACGCCAGCCCATATCGGTAAGCATCGGTACTCGTTCCATTGCGTCTTCGAGCACTGGCATGAGCTGCTCTTCCATGTGGCCGGGTAATTCATCGAAACAAAAATCAGCCGCAATACCTTGTTGACCCCATGCACGCGCATTTTTTTCAAACGCACCCACCAATAAACCACCTGCATCTTCCTTTATATAGATACATTTATCGTGATCACGAAGTACAGGCAAGTCGGGTTTGATGCTTTCGTGTTTTTCGGTGATCGCATAGTAGTGCTCGCATGCGTGTAACGGAATATTAATCTTGTTGCGCCGCCCCAGTTCACGTGCCCACATTCCACCACAATTTACGACAAAATCTGTTTTTATCGTGCCATTGGCGGTAACCACAGCGCTGACTTTTCCGTTCTCGATCAGCACTTCTTCAACCAGCACATTTTCCAGGCACTGCGCTCCTCGCTGTCTAGCACCTTTAATAAACGCAGTGGTTATTTCTATTGGATTGCCTTTTCCATCGTGCTCTACAAAGGTACCCCCAATTAGGTCATCAGTTTTTACCAATGGAAAAAGATTACCAATTTCTTCAGCCGTAACCAGATCAACCTGGGTTACACCAAACGCATTGTTCATCGAACCCACTCTGCGCAGTTCTTCCCATCGATCTGCGGTATGCGCAATACTCAAACTACCAACTTGGCGGAACCCTGTTGACTGCCCGGTTTCCTGCTCGAGTTCATGCAACAAATTCATGGAGTATTCAGTCAGACGTGCATGGCTTTCGTTAGCGCGTACCGTACCAATCAATCCTGCGGCGTGCCAGGTGGTTCCACAGGCAAATTGTTTTCGCTCTAGCAGCACAACATCTTGCCAACCTAACTTGGCCAGATGATAGGCAACACTTGCACCAGTAACGCCACCACCAATAATGACGGCACTGGCGCGTGTTGGAAGTGCATCTGACATAATCTAAACTCCACGTTAAAACAATGAAAAAATACAGTTACAAACTAAACAATCACAATAATTGATTACAAATTAATAGTTGTAAAAATCTATTCGGCTACACAAATACTTTGGCAGCTAATATCAGCGGCTAAATAATAACGGTCAAACTCCGACTACTACGAAGGCCAACATGATGTAGAAGACATTTGTAGCCTGACCAGCTTTTACTGAACTCACCCGTTGTATCAAAAAACCTATTGGAACCAAAGATCAGAACAGTTAATTGCTTGGTACCAGCTCTTTTTGAGCTTTTTGCCAGATGATGGCAAAACTGGAGGCGAACACTTGCGGACTAATGGTGAGCCACTGCTCAAGTTCTGCAGATGTAACCCACTTACCATCATCAATCTCACCAGCTTCAAGTGTTATTGGGTCATCTGACAAAGTAGTATAAATACGAACAAATTCGAATCCGTTGAGCGATGATGGAGGCAAACGGCCAACCTCTACGAGATTATCGACTGAAACCACCACCCCCAATTCCTCTTCCAGCTCGCGTACGGCACACGCTTCGTAGCTCTCTCCGGAATCAACATGACCAGCAGCACTGGTGTCCCATAGACCGGGATTAGTGTCTTTGGATTTGGAGCGCAATTGCATAAAAATCTGGCTTGCTGAATTGGTTAGTATTATATGTGTGGCACGATGCATCAGCCCTCTGCGATGCACATCAGACCGCTTAGCCTGCCCCACGACCTCATCAAACTCATTCACTATATCGAGCATCTCTTCCATCACCAAAGCCTAACTGTCACTCGCCAAAAAAGCCATACATTGAATTTTACGATTACAATAGGCCGAATGATGGCGCCATGCCGTCAATTAGCAACCAGCAGGAGCTGTATAGTGCGTGTTTGGCTCGAACGACGATCAAGCAGCGAAAGCGACCAACAGCGCGAATTCAACAGCACGCGCTCCGATTCTGAATACCAACGCGACCGCGCCAGAATTATTCATTGCGCATCCTTTCGCAGCCTGCAATCCAAAACCCAGGTTCTGGGTCTGGGCGAAAGTGATTTTTATCGCACCCGACTTACTCATTCACTCGAAGTAGCCCAGATCGGTTCCGGCATCTGCGAACGGTTACGTGGCCTGCCCGAGAACGAGGCTCACCTCGCCTACATCCCGTCGTTCAGCTTAATCGAAGCTATTTGTCTGGCTCACGATATCGGCCATCCACCATTTGGCCATGGTGGTGAGGTCGCCATGAACACGATGATGCGTGATCACGGCGGCTTTGAGGGTAATGGACAAACTCTTCGCATCATCGCGCGCCTGGGTGAATTCTCGGCAAACTGTGGCCTGGACTTAACTCGTCGAACAATGCTTGGCACCGTTAAATACCCTGCCTTTTACTCGACGACTGCGCGGTATAACAAACCCGAGCATAATATTGACCCGTCAACTGAGTTTGATTATTTGAATATTGACCAATGGTCGCCTCCCAAATGTATTTACGATACCGAGGCAGATGTCCTCGATTGGATGCTGGACCCATTCTGCCACGCTGATAGAGATCTGTTTTCGTCATTAACGAACCCTGAGATTGGTCACAGGCGCACGCAATTTAAACCGTTTGATACCAGCATTATGGAGCTGGCAGACGATATCGCTTATGGTGTACACGATCTAGAAGATGCACTGGAGCTGGGTCTGGTAAATCAGGATAGTTGGATGGAATCTGTTGTCTCTGTCATAAAAAATATGGATGACAACGACGTTAAATCATCGCTGGACGAATACAACCGGTTACTGTTCAGTCAATCAGCGAATGATCGTAAACACGCTATTAGCAAATTGGTCGGCTTTTTTATTCCACAGATTAAACTGGTTGAACTGGACGCTTTCGAACACCCTATGTTGCGTCTGCAAGCGCAAATGGAACCAAACGCCTACAAAATTCTGTTACTTTTAAAAGATTTTGTGATGAAACAGGTCATCTTGAGCCCCGAACTGCAGATGCTGCAATACAAAGGGCAGCAAGTCATGGTTAAGCTATTCCGCATATTCGCTGCAAACCCTTCACGACTGTTACCGGTGGCTGTACTCCAAAATTATGAACAAGAGGGCTACCGGGCCATTGCTGATTATTTATGCAATATGACCGATGTTTCTGCCGGCAAGCTTTACCACAAACTCCAAAGCCCAACGTCCGGATCCATTTTTGACAGAAACTGACTCGCACAAAAAAGCCCCATGAACATATGCTCATGAGGCTTGATTGGTCTCGCCACCATTCGCCAAGCAATGCTTGCGAACTGGCGGGATTTATTCAGTGATTATCGCTTAGAATATTGAGTCGCTTTACGCGCTTTTCGCAGACCCACTTTCTTTCGCTCAACTTCTCGAGAGTCGCGAGTCAGAAGACCAGCACCACGCAGAGCGGGTCGCAACGCTTCGTCGTAAGATAGCAGTGCTCGCGAAATGCCAAGACGAATAGCACCTGCCTGGCCACTACCACCACCGCCTCTCACTGTAATATTAAAATCGAAATTGGACAGCATGTCAGTTCGTTCAAGTGGTTGACGAACGATCATGTGCGCTGTTTTTCGACCGAAGTATTCTTCGAGCGGCTTTCTATTAACTGTTACCTGGCCACTGCCGCTTTTCATGAAAACTCGAGCGGTAGATGATTTACGTCGGCCTGTGCCGTAGTAGCCTGATGCTGCCATGTGGTTAGATCTCCAGAAGCGTTGGTTGCTGAGCGGCGTGGTCGTGATTCTTATCTGCGACTACTCGCAGTTTTCTGTACATGTCACGACCCAAAGCATTCTTGGGCAGCATGCCTTTAATGGCCAATTCGAGGATACGTTCAGGGTGTTTTGCTTGTAGTTTTTCAAAGCTGATGGATTTAAGGTTACCGATGTAGCCAGTATGGTGATGGTACATCTTCTTTTGCGCCTTGTTACCGGTGACCTCCACCTTCGCTGCATTAATAATGACGATGTAATCGCCAGTATCTACATGCGGTGTGTAGGTGACTTTATGCTTGCCGCGCAACCGATGAGCAGCGGCTGTTGCTACATTGCCAAGCGTCTTGCCCTCTGCATCGATAACGAACCATTCTCGTTTTACTTCTGCAGGCTTTGCGCTGATGGTGGTATTGTTCACTACTATGCCTCGGGCGTTTGCTCGATATTGAGTCTAGCCCGCCATTGTAGATGAGATTGTTGCAGGACTCAAGTATCGGGAGAGAGTAATTAGCAGAAATATTGGCCGATAATGACCGCGTCGATACGGTTGCTGCTAAATCGGGAAGAACAGGCAAACTGACGGTGTGCGAAAGAACCAGTGCGGCTTGCAAGCCGCACTGGAAACCACCTTTATAGGAGGGAGGAGAAAAACTATGCTTTCGCCCCCTGAATACTGCAATCGGTGGGCCAGCAGCCCTCTGATCTAAACGTCTACATCGTAATAAAGCGGCAGTTACTCAGGCACACTGGCGCTTTCTCACCTCATCAAATGGCTTCACAACAGGATTCCAGGCACTCACGCATAACGTTGAATGAAGAGTGAGCAGATTTTGCGAATCATGAACCGGCTCACTATTACCAATATGAGCGCATTCCTGCGCAAACCTGCATCGGTCCGCTAACGCGGTTGTTTAACGCCGAGTTCCTGACGCAATCAATGGCAGAGCCGGCCTGGCTTATTTCGCAGGCAATATCTCGTGACTTACGTTTATTGTGGCCATTTTTTCCAGCATTTTACTTGCAGAACAGTACTTCTCAGCCGACAGAGAAACGGCGCGAGCAACCTGCTTTTCGCTTAGATCGTGGCCATACACCTTAAAATGGACATTTATTTCAGTAAAAACAGCTGGAATTTCGTCAGCGCGGCTGGCTTGAAGCTCAATTTCGCAGTCCGTCACAGCTTGGCGAGACTTTTGCAACATCAACATCACATCGAATGCAGTGCAGCCACCAAGGCCCATGAGCAACATTTCCATGGGTCGGACGCCAAGGTTACGACCTCCATGTTCTGGAGAGCCGTCCATGACAACCGAGTGACCACTGCCGGATTCACCGACAAAGGTCATATGATCCAACCATTTAACACGAGATTGCACAGTAATTTGCCTTTTGTAAGCAGCGATGTTTGCGGGATGGTACGTATTTTACTGAAGTTCTCAAATAAACGGCCGATCAATGTTTGACGGTATAAGAAATAGCTTGGTCAGAAGTGGCCTAGCGCAAACATTGAGTACGGAGAGAGACTGGATATGCTAGCGCCTCGTATAGCTCCACCACCAGTAGAGTGGATGGATATTTTTCTACGGAGCAGTC
>CALIMV010000488.1 GCA_938045275.1 uncultured Granulosicoccaceae bacterium | reverse complement strand
CTATTAGCAGATATAACGCGTTATCTGGCTGGCTACCCAGTCAGCGTGAGTCCTGCAAATTGGTGGTATCGAAGTCGAAAATTAATTAGCCGCCACAAACTAGGCGTTAGACTGACCGCGTTAGCCATTGCTGCACTTTGGATTGGCGGTATTTTCGGTGCCTGGCATTGGCGCGAAGCACAAGAAACACAAGCGTTAGCGGACCAACGATTCGCTGAAGTTCGTAACATGATCAACACGCTCGTGAACGAACTGCCACATACCATTGCATCGCAACCTGGTTCAACACCATTGCGCGTGCAACTGATGGATGAAGGAATAGAAAAACTGGATAGCCTTGTTAATTCACAAACTGACAATCCAGAATTAATTCGCGAACTTGCCATCGCCTATGCTCGTGTAGCTCGTTTGCAAGGCTATCCTGCTAGTGTCAATCTGGGTGATCCGGAAAAAGCGGTGAAAACTTACGAGAAATCGATTGCGTTGCAACACAGTATACTCGGGTACTTTCAGAACGATGTTGATTTTGCAGTGGAGCTTGCGAGGAACTACAGCGCCCTGAGTCTTATCCATTATGCTGTTTTTCGCAATTCTGATCTTGCTCATGAGTACATCGATAAATGTCAAGAAAAGCTTACGCCTTTCATACCAAGCGGGGATCCAGGAGTTCTGGGTTGGTTGGTAAACAGTTACACCTTGGAGGCAAAGTGGGACAGCCATGATGGAAACAATGAGCGAGCAATTGAGTCAAACCGAGAGGCACATGAGTTATTTAAATCCCAATCATCAAACAGTCCTTATCTAAAGTCATACTTTGGGCAACGTGGGCACATGAGAATTCATGAGGAATGGGCTGAGATTGAATCGAGTATCGGAAACCTTGAAAAAGCACTTAGCCATGAAAAAAAACGACTTGATATCGTACTTGAGCATTTGCAGGACGACCAAGGCACGGTTCAACTCTATGGTCCTGAAAGGATATCGGGCGATGCGTATCATGCGTACGCTAAGCGATTAGCCGCTGTCGGTAGGTTTGAGGAAGCCGAAAAAGCTTATCAGACATCAATTAAATTGTGGGAAACCGTGCAACAACGATTTCCATATGATGCAAGCCCACAATATTTCCTGGTGTCTATCTACTCCGATTTCGCAGAGTTTAATCGGCTAATCGCGCTAAGTCTTCAGGCAGATAGTGCGGTGAATGTGCGAATTGAACAAGCGTGTGAAGCTTATGCTAGCAGTCTGAAGCTAATCAACAAAGTGCGTATTGACCCGCGAAATATTCCGCAGCGAAACACATGGTCTTTACGTCCTGCTGAAATAAGCAACCGTTTTGAGGAATTGTGTGCCGCTAACTAACTACTTCAAGCAGATTGTCTACGTTCTGAATGATATGAACAGCACTGCTCCCGCTAAGTGCTACGTGCGCAGGGTTGGGTTTTGCTTGCGCCGGAGTTTTGCGGCGTGCGTTGTACCAATCAATTACCCTTTCTGGGTTTTCGCTAAAGCGTTCTTGCGAGGCGAGTTTTGCCGGATCGAATTTACGCCAAAGCGCATCTTGGTTTTTATCGCGAAAAGTTGCTATGTCAGACTCGGCACTTAATTATTGCGCAGTTGATTATAAAGAGCTATTTCTACAAAAAAACGGGCCCCATTCAGGCCCGTTTTGCACATTGCAATAAAGCATTCCAATATGGATGACTTACATTGGGTTTTACTCTTATGCCAGTGCTTCGTTCGTCGTCTTGATGATAGCCGCTGCAACCTTGTAGGGATCAGCGTTAGATGCTGGGCGACGATCTTCAAGTCGACCTTTCCAGCCATCTTCAATAGTTCCAACCGGAATTCGGATTGACGCGCCGCGGTCAGATACGCCGTAGCTGAACTGATCAATCGCTTGTGTTTCGTGTGCACCGGTTAAACGTTGATCGTTATCAGCACCGTAAACACTGATATGACGTTGAATGTTCTTGCCGAACTCTTCGCAGATCTTGTTAAACACATCTTCTTTACCAGCATCCCGCATAGCGCCGTTGGAGAAGTTGGCGTGCATGCCTGAGCCGTTCCAATCGGTATCACCGAGGGGTTTGGGGTGCCAATCAACAGAAACACCGTATTTTTCAGCGGTACGTTCAATCAGGTAGCGAGCAAGCCAGATTTCATCGCCAGCTTGTTGGGCACCTTTGGAGAAAACCTGAAATTCCCATTGGCCTGCGGCAACTTCGGCGTTGATACCTTCAACATTCAGACCTGCTTCCAGGCACAGATCGAGGTGCTCTTCTACAATTTCACGGCCAAAGGCATTCTTGCCGCCTACCGAACAATAGTAGGGGCCCTGTGGCGCTGGAAAACCCTTCTCTGGGAAGCCAAGTGGCAGGTCGGTGTCGGTATTGATCAAGAAGTACTCTTGCTCAAAACCAAACCAGAAATCATCATCATCACTTTCGATGGTGGCTCGGCCGTTGGAGGCGTGAGGTGTGCCATCGGCGTTCAGAACCTCTGTCATAACTAAGAAGCTGTTCTTGCGGTCTGGATCAGGGATAATTGCCGCTGGCTTCAGCAGGCAATCTGAGTCGCTACCTTCCGCTTGCTCGGTTGAACTACCGTCGAATGACCACATTGGGCATTCTTCCAACTTACCGCCGAAGTTCGAACGAACCATGGTTTTGCTGCGCAGGCTCTGAGTGGGCTTGTACCCATCAAGCCAGATGTACTCCAACTTACTTTTCATCGAAAACTCTCGTGTATTAAAATTTAGGGAATGTGTACTTTAAAGTATTATCAAACCGGTACTCAAGGGCTTGACGCAATGTCGTTTCATACCGCACCACGATGAATCAAGATCGGGCCTAAAAATAACCCAACGCATCATAATGGTGCGAAAAACCAGGAAATCAGTATGTTCAAGACGACGACTGAAGTGATTTTTTGCACCTCAAAAGCTCGCCGCATTCTTGAAGCCTGCTCTGACGACACTCGCCCGCCCGTTGCTATCGGCGTGTTTTAAGCGAAGAAAACACGACAGTCGACCATCGTCAATTGCTGACTGGCCTGCTTGATTGTTGGCGTTTATAAAGCCGCTAAGAAGCACCCTCTATGCGGTGTCTGAAAACGTAAATTATTGATCAACACTCAAACTGACCAGTGAATATCAGCTAATGAAATCTGGTTGTACGGCTTCATGTCCCGAATCGCTGGTCAAACCAGTTTTTTGCATCTTTAAGCGTAATCTGGATACACTTCACATCTAATAGTAGTGTTTGGGGTAGTAACAGGTGAGTGAGTACCCAAAATTTAAACTCCCGGATGCCCAGCAGCTTGTCATTGAGCAGACTGACAAGGAACTCGCTTTAAAACCAGATCCCAACTTTCGCTATGCCTATTTCCGCACCGTCGCTAAGGGTGGCAAGTCTCTGATCCAGTCCTGTAAGGATTTGCATCTCAATCGCACCGTCTGCTACAAAACATTGCTGCCAGAATTTGCTGATGACGAAATAGAACAGAAACGGCTGCTGCGCGAGGCTCGTGTGTCGGCCATGCTGCAACATCCCAACATCGTACCAATTTACGAGCTCGGCCGTAACAAACAAGGTCACTATTACTTCACGATGAAGCTCGTGCACGGTTATACCTTGCGCGAATTGCTGAACTTCCGGGAACGCTATGATCTTACACAACTGATTAACATTGTTGTGCAGATTGCCTATGCGCTTGAGTATGCTCACTCGCTTGGTGTCATTCATCGCGACATCAAACCAGAAAACATTCTAATCGGACCTTACGGAGAAATTTTGTTGTTGGACTGGGGCTTAGCGAAAGTCTGGGCAGAAGATGAACAAGCGCAGGTTAATGATGACAACGATGAAACTAAAAGTTCCGCGCAAGCCAATCAAAGGATGGATGAAGACCAGACTATGACCGGATACCAAAAACTGCAAGGTACGCTTTTTTATATGTCACCTGAACAAATCAACCGCGACCCTACAATAGACAGTCGATCTGATTTATTCAGCCTTGGCGTTATTCTTTACGAAGCGTTGACCGGCAGAACTCCGGTAGAAGGCGAGGTGATAGACGATATTATTCAGTCAATCCTGAATGACGAGATTCCCAAGCCCTCTGCTGTGGCAGCTAATATTCCTCGCGCGCTCGAAGACGCCGCAATGAGTTGCCTACAAAAAAAACCGGATGAACGTGTTCAGAGCGCCGCAGAGTTAGTGCGAATACTGAAACAAAACTGGGCCTTGGTTTAATAGACCGTTTCTTCACTGCATCGCAAGTCTGTCAACATAACAATCGGCTGATAACGGGCTTCAACATAAATTGCAATTACGGATTAAGTTTGAATCAACGCCGGAGAAAATAAAAAACCGTATTGCTATACACGTGCCTAAACCTCGAGGTGCCTACACAACAAACTAAAACACCTGTGGCAAAATCTCTCCGGCCTTACCCAGCAATTCAATATTGCAAGACGCACCAGAAGTTTCTGTATTCACCACAATCACAAAAGCACCATGTTCCGCGGCAATCGGTATCAGCCCTGCTGCCGGATACACAGCTGCACTGGTACCTACCACCAGGAACACGTCTGCGTTACTGGTCTCTTCTATCGCACGTTGCATAACTGCATCTGGTAGCGGCTCGCCAAACCACACTACTGAAGGGCGCATGTAGCTGTTGCTGCAATTGGGGCATTTACGCAATGCCTGCGGGTTGGCAAGATCTACGGTCTCAGAATAACCACAACCTGCATTGCAATGATCACTCAGTAGTGACCCATGTAAATGCAGAACGTCTGTCGCGCCTGCAGATTCAAGCAGATTGTCTACGTTCTGAGTGATATGAACTGCGCCGCTACTGCTTAGTGCTACGTGCGCAGGGTTTGGTTTTGCTTGCGCCAGTGTTTTGCGGCGAGCGTTGTACCAATCAATTACCCTTTCTGGGTTTTCACTAAAGCCTTCTTGCGATGCTAGTTTTGCCGGATCGAATTTACGCCAAAGCGCGTCTTGGTTTTTATCGCGAAAAGTGGCTATGCCAGACTCGGCACTTAAACCCGCACCTGAGAACGTAACCAAATTTTTTGCCTGCGCAATCTTCTGTGCTGCTTTTTCGAGCTCTACAGTTCTGACTGTTTCTTGAGACATGATTTAAGTTTATTTTGAATGCCTCTCTCGCAGCCAATGCAGAAGGCTTTTTATGCAGCAATGCCTACCTGGCTTTGACGACCTTAGTACCACCAACATAATCGTGTAAGCATCTTTTGGTTTTACCGAAAATAAACAGTATGTTCACAAGGCTGAGAAGGCCTCCAATGACTGGAATCAGCGCGACAACCCAATAAAACCCGTAACGCTTGAGTAACGTCATACCGCTAGCCTTTTGATTGTTATCAGTCACTATTCTTGTGCCAACCAGTTTCTTTCCAATGGTTTGCCCATCGGATAATAGAAATTTTCCATTGATCAATAGGAAGGCCACAATACCTACGATACCAATAAAAAAACTGAATAAAAGTGGCGGCTGTGCTGGCGGTTGTCCGTCCACGCCGGTTGTAACGGTATCAAAGAAACCGGTTAAGAACATGAGAGGCAACGTAATACACATAATCAAAATAGAGTCGATCAGTGAACCTCCCAACCTTGCCCACCTGCTGGCAAGTATTCCCTGTCCCTCCTGAGGTATGTTTAGATCTGATTCGGGTGTTCTATAAACATCTTGTTCCATCATTATCTCCATGCGTCTTTTGGGTAGTAACTAATAACACCGCGTAAATACTATAAACCAATATTACGCACTGTGTTTTCCGGTACGCGTAAATATTATTTCATTCGGTGAAATTACTTGCTGGCAATTGCTGCGACGCTGGATTTCTCTATTTTTTCAGCTTTTCTTTTGAGAGCGCTCGATGCAGTTGAGTTGATGTAGCGCTTCTAGTTCAGACACAGGAAGTCTGTTACCAGTGAGTGCTGCAGCAAAATCGATCGAACCTGTTTTGGCCTAGAGTTGAGTACAGTTGGCTGTCAAGTCAACTCAGACGGACTGGACGTCAGATTGCCGACAATATAATTCAGCCTGTCGTTAATGAAGCTGAACGGTTAGGAGAACGAATTGACGACAATGTCATTCAGCCGATAAAAAAAGCTGGAAAAATCGCTTGGCGTGGAGCTAAAGCCTTGGCTTCGGTATTTTTAGTCAGGCCATTCCAGGAAGCCTGGGAAGGTATCAAGGGATATGCAAGCACCATTAAGCATATTTTTAAAGGGGAATTCTCTGAAGCCTGGGATACGTTTAAAGACATCACTGTAAACCTAATTACAATTACAGTGCGGCTGCCACTTGAAGCGGGTGCAATTGCGCTACATACAATTGTTGGTGTGTATGACACCTTGCGAGGTGATCTTGACGTGCGCAAGCTGAATGCAGAAGAGATCGACTACCTACGAGGAATTTATGGTGATTCAATCGACTATAGTGAAATCAGAATACACACGGGGGGTGTAAAGCAGCGACTTGGTATGCGAGCTAATGTTATTGGAAATGATATTTTTATGCCTAAAACAAACCCGCAAGGTGAGGCGATATTTAATTCCGACGGAACAATGACCCCAGAGGGACTCGAATTGCTAGGCCATGAGGTTGCTCATGTACATCAATACCAAAACGATGGAACAAGTTATATCGGTGAATCATTACTGGGACAAATCAACCACACAGTATTCGACAAATGGATACCTACAGGTGCTCCTGACCCGTACGACTGGCGCGACGATGTTATAGCAGGCACTGAATTTGAGGACTTGGGTCCTGAACAGCAAGCTGAAGTTGCAGAGATGATTGGCATAGCGCTCTCTTTGAATGCAGGGCAAACCAACCCACCAAGAGACCCCGCTATACCATTTACTGAAAATAATCTTGCGGAAGCTATGGGGTATGGGGTAAATCGCAGCGACTTACTACCAGCAGGCGTATATGATATTTTTGTAAGAGCACACGACCAACTAAGACGCTAGTATTGAATAGGGCGCATCGATTGAAATGTTATGAAACCACATCTAGGTTGTATCGGACTGACCATATCTATGCTCCTGCTAAGCGGCTGCTTTCTCCAGCAGGACATTAAAAGCAGAGAGTGTCCCGGGTTCAACCAACCGCTTGCCAAGCAATGGCAGCCAATTGAATCTGGCAACTCGCTCGTTCTAACGAACACAAACGGTGATTCGGCTGTGTATCTGGTTTCCGTTACTTCGAGCGAACCCTACGTTGCGGCAATAGATGTCAATGGAAGCGCTTTGGATACGCCAGTTTGTACAATGACATCAACGCACGTTTTCTCGGCTGAAGATGGCTCACATGATTTTTTTTGGCACTTTTTTCAACGAGACGATGACGGTGGCAATCCCGCCAATGACTTCTTGACAATGGCGATCGAAGTATCGTTACCAAGTTCGGAGTCTGGAGTAGCAGGACGAGTATTTAGCTCAACAATGGGTGTAAGTCTCTCAGCATTGCCAACAAATTCAGAGGGCGATGAATTAGCTCCTGTCTTTCTTTCGGAACAATTACTTGAAAATGGTCAGTCATATACCGACATCATTAAGTTTCCAAGTTTCTCAGTCCCGCCAGAACCTGAATTCGAACAGTATCTAATAAGCGAAATATTGTTAAGTCGTACTGTTGGATTGATTCAATTCTCCAGAAATGACGGCACTGTTTATACAGTGGTGCCCGAGTGAGGTTGTTTGTTACTTTAACGAAACACTCGATCTCGATGGTCGAGGCGATCGTTTAAAAGTGGGTCTTGGTACGTTGCATTAAATCCAGCACCAGTTTTCAATTAGTAGTGTCAAAAGCTCCCACTAATCCATTGACGCAGTAGATCGTCATGTTGTGCTTTTATATCGCTTTCCCAGCGTTGATACTCTTCGCGTATCTTGACGCTGGGTTCGGGCATAGCATCATAAACGGTGCGCCTTTCCGGGTCGTCGCTGACAATCACGA
>CALIMV010000487.1 GCA_938045275.1 uncultured Granulosicoccaceae bacterium | reverse complement strand
ACCTGCTGAGCCAGCCATCACAGCTGGCACCAGTTGCGTAGTTTTGAGTTTGTAGCTGGGCGATAGGATTAATCTCCAGCGAATAACCTTTATCCAATAGAAAACGAATAGGCAAGTTAGCATTGCGCCCATAGGCCACAGAGAAGCATTTGTAAAAGCCTGCTGTATGTTCTCAATATCGGTATGTCGGAATGCGAGCCAAAGAAACAAAGCTGTAAAAAATATTCCGCTATAGATTGCGACGTTTTTCATGGAGGAAGAGTATCTAGCTAGGATACGTCGAAAGCAATTTTATCAATGCTCAGGCCTGGGATTTTCTTGATAAGTGGATTTCTAATGTAGTGTTGGAGAAAAATAATTGTGCTGAATATCCATGCCGGTTATCTTATCATTCTTTTCACCTACGCTCCTGCCAGATAGCATTGCTTTAGGGTGGTGATCTAGAACTTCGTCAGCTACGGAATTGTAAAACTATGTTGTGCTTTAACGTTCTCTCCGTTTTTTGCCTTGCATGTCCTGGTGGGCCATTACGAATCAAAGGAAGCTCTCGATATTCAGCTGTACAGGCAAAACGAGCACAGCGTGATAGCCAGTGCCATTGAAGTCTTGATATCGATTATTTGTAGACTGTATCAACTCAGTGAATTGCTGTTGATAGGCCAGTGCTTCACCGATACTCTGTTTTAATTATCTGGATGCGCAATTGCGCACCCGGATAGATTGAAATCACATTTAAGCTATCGGTGGGTGCATCCGATTTTGATCAAATCTCCAGCGCAGCGTCGTTTTGCCCTGCGAGTTGGCTTACGCCAAGCAGATTACGCTTACGCAGTGCTTGTTATAAAGCTCAAGCCGAGTAAGTAAACGCTGATGCCAATCCAGCTGTGCCCGACAGTAGCACATCTACGCCATTGTCCTGATAGCTCCAACGGACTGATTTATTTATTGTGATAGGGTGCGGCGGTGCTATCGCGAGCGGTGTATCGTGCAGCGTCACATCAGCGCCGTCAGCTCCCTCGTAGGCATCTATCTCGACTCCGCCAACGCCATCGACCATCATGATTCGCTTTTTGCCTTCTTCTTTCCAACTGATTTTCGCAGGTTTGCTGCCCATGTAATCTGAGACAAGCGATGCAATAACCTGTAAATGACCGCCGTGCTTGCCAGTCCACAGTTCTTCAATAGCATTGAACTGCTCTGGCGAGGCGCGCTCGTCAATGTACAGTGCGAGTCGCCAGTTGCCCAATGTAAGATTGCCTGGTGAATGCAACCAGGCTGCAACGTTCAAGTCGTTCAACTCAACATCTCCAAGATTACCTTCTTGAATGTGCCACGATGGGAAAGCTTTGCAGTAGCCTTCAGTTGGATCGTTGAGAAATAAGCAGGGACAAACTGCAGTCGTGCAAGAGCAGGATTCGAAATAGTTGCCTTTTAGGTTGTACACACTGCCGCTGGTCGACGCAGCGCTTACCTGTCCTGATGCGATGACACCGGATAAGGCGCTAAATGCTGGTACGCTCGCCAAGCCCTTGAGAAAAGAGCGTCGTTTATCGCTTGTATTATTAGTTCGTGTATCGTCGTCAGACTTTTGATTAATCATTTCTGTGTTCCTCGCCGTTTACGGTAAAACTAGAAATACCCAAAACTAAAGCTAAGCAGGTAGATACCCCAGCTGACCAGAGCCAGACCCGTGATTGCCCGCATTAGCCCTGGGTATGGCATGATCTTCTCGATAAGTACGACGGCGGCGATTAACGCCACCCACAACATATTCATTACTCCAACAGCAAACAGTATCAGCATTAGAGCCCAACAACAGCCAACGCAAAAAATGCCGTGCTTAACACCCATGACCAATGCGCCTTTACTGCCGTCACGCCATTCGGTCATTAGAAAGTCAAGCGGAGTTCTACATAGACGAAGGCATGCATCTTTGGCTGGGGTCCACTGGTACACGCCCGCCACAATCAGAATGATTCCACTAACTAGATCGCTGCGACTGTTCATCATGCTGGTAAGCAGACCTGCAGAATGCAGTAGCCATTGCGCGATGCTCGCCAGTACGCTAAAGCCGCTCCAGGCAAGCAGGTAACCTAGCACGAAAATAAATGTGGGCGTGTATGACTGTACTCTGTTGCGTCGGTTTGTGTTAAGCGTGGCAAACATGGTGACCATTGGTAATGTGGAAGGCGTCATCATTGCCACCATCATGACCGACCACATGACGAACAGCATAAAAAAGTCCCAAGCCATCCACGGCTTTGATGCCATCGGTGGCATCCACATATTTACCTGATCCATGTGTGCCATGGCCCAAGCCATGTACAACATGTATCCCCAGCTAATCAGGGCAATGCCGGCAAGTCCACCAATGACGATCAGATATTCTCTGCTGCCTAGTGAACCCAGCTTTTTGTCTGTGCCTGAGTAGATTGAAGTATTAACCAAAGTATTACTTTGTCTGTCCATCAGTGTAGTAATTAACCTCTGGTGCGCTGCCGAGATCTTAATTGAGCAGCAAAATAGTTACGTTATTGTTTGAATCTAGCGCAGGTGGGAGGCGGTGTGTACACGTATTTCTACCTGTTTTTACTGCCATGTTGGCTCGATTGAACCCGAAAACGTCTGTATGCAACTACTCAACATAAATAGCGGCTTTTGGCCGCACATTCGGTGCAGGCCGTATTCAGGATACGTCGAATAACGATGAAGTCTTGGTTGGTGGTGTTTATGGCCATTCAAATAAAGCTTCAGATGGTATGACGGGCAACAGACAACAATGTTTGGGCCCAACCCCTACGTAGCATTGACGAAGGCGAAAGTACCTCAACTTCGTTGTGAATCTGTCCATCGGATTTTCAAAGCTCAATCAGACGCCAAACCCTTTTCGCCACGACAACCAACAATAGACAACCGGGTAAGACTGCTGAACTATGGTGGTCATAATACCGCTAGATTCAGAGACTTAAGTCACCGTGTCGCTATAAAATGTAGTCATTGAATGCTTGTGCCCTTTGGGTAAGCACAAGCACTCGTTTTATATAGGGGAGACACACAATGAACTGGAAGCAGCCAAGCCACTACTCTCGATACGCTAAGCCCGCTTTTGACCGTGTTGCCGCCCTGGTATTACTGATCGTATTAAGCCCGGTTTTACTCGTTGGTATCATTTTGTCGGCCATTGCCAGCCGCGGTCAGCCGTTCTTCGTGCATGAGCGTCCTGGCTTTCGCGAACAGTCATTTCGATTGCTTAAACTGCGCACCATGAGAGACGAGGTAGACGCCAAAGGCAACCGTCTGAGCAATATTGAGCGTATTACACCGCTTGGTCATTTTTTACGCAAAACGTCTATTGATGAAATCCCGCAATTGTTCAACGTATTGGCAGGGCACATTTCACTGGTTGGCCCACGTCCTCTGGAAGTACGGTATTTGCCACACTACACAAACAACCAGCGACAGCGACACGCTGTGCTGCCGGGCATAACCGGTTGGGCGCAGGTGAAGGGCCGTAACAGCATAAGCTGGGAGAAAAAATTCGAACTCGATATTGAGTATGTTCGAACCCAGTCATTGTTACTTGATTTGAAAATTCTTTTGCTGACCGTATACAAGGTGCTCAAGGGTAGCGATGTGAATGCGGGTGCAACAACCACAATGGCGCCTTTTGCACCAAAACTTCAGGGTTGTTAAGCCCAGTATGCAATCGGTGATGCTTTTGTAGCAGTCGCAAAACTCGATAATGCTTAACTGAATGATTGTCCAATGCATTGGTATTGATTAGCGTCGAGCTCGGTGTTGCTCGGCTTATCGGCTGCTAATGCTCTGACGGTTCTTGCTAATCCTGCCAGGTAACTTTTAGTGCGAGTCGATTGCTCTGCGTCGAGGCTGTGAAAGGTACGCAAGGCATAGGCCTCCCACAGGAGACGGTTGCGTTCCCTGCGAGGAGTGAAAATTGTCGTCATCTTCTCTCGCCTTTTATCCACATAATCGACTAGCTTCGCTTCCCAGTTTGCTTCATTGCGTTGTTGCAGGAGAGCGAACAGCTCTTTGTCCAGCTGATCGATCAACGCTCTAACACCTTCTGTTCTACCTGCAGTGGATTGCATAGTCGCACTTAAATCTGCTCGTTGGGATTTATTCAGCCTTACACCAATAAATCGCAAGTAACGGTTAACTTGTTTGACCCGGCCGCTGGCAGAATCTGCAATGATGTCGTCATCTGGGTCGTTGTCTTGCTCTCCGTCGTCGGCCCGTCGTTTCGACAATTGGTCTGCTCTGTGTTTTTGAATGGTTTCCAGCTGCTGATCACTGAGACCCGAAAGAATGTTGGCAGATGAATAAAAGGGACTACACGAACCGATTTTGGCTCGGGATTCTTGTATGGTTTCACTCCAACGGGTTACATCTTGCGCGGTGATCGTTTTCGGATTATCCAATTTCTGTGCGACTTCATCCAAAAATAGGGCATACGCTGGCAACTGTGTTTGACGATGCCAGACATGAAAGTGATCGATCAGCGTTTTAATATCATTGCTCTGCTCTTTCTCAAAGTCTGCATATTCTAAAAATCTGTCTTCCATGCGATTGTCTAGCGAATTGTAAATCGGTCGCAGCACAAGCTTGCTGTTTGTGCAGGCGGCAACGATCATGCTCATTAATAAGATAATAAAGTAGGGGGTGAAGTTGCGATGCTGTGGAATGGCGTTCATCGATTGCCTGAGGTGGTTATAGTGCGCTGCAACTATTTGCTGGATTGATTTCATGTGTTTATTCCACTGTCGGTCAAATCAGCCAATAACCTGCGCCGAGTTGTAACTTTGGCCGAACTAACAAACAGGGTGCCGGTTTTAGGCATTGAATTATTCAAAAAAGTATACAAAGCGATGATGCCACTGTTGACTATACGACGCTGACGCCGAGTTCAGATCTTCTAGAATTATATAGCGCTATTCAGCGTTGAATAAAAGACCCAAAAGGGTTGTTATGCCTATGCGTTAGATCACGAAATCGATACGTTACCTAATTGCAACTAAAAAATCCGTAGCGTAAATCTACTTGGTCGTCTCAGTTAATACCAACAGTTTTATTGGCGCGGTGTGGCCGCACATGTTATGTGGCAATTCAGCATCCAAGCTGACCCCTTGCCAGCTGATATTTGATTAGTAGGCGAAAAATGATAAGCCAATGGATTTTGAGTTCTTTTCTACATACTCGTTGATTTCACAACCATCCCGTTTTAGCCAAGTAGTGCACGCAAAAGAAGCAGTCAAACGGATACATAAACGCATTAAAAAACAACGACCAGCGACAACTGAGTTTTCCAGAGAGGCTGGAGAAGGACTTATTCTCCCGCTGCCGATGTAATCGCAAATGCGACAGTCAAAGCACTGTTCAGAGATATACTGCATGATTTTTTGGATGACTGATCTAGCCCCTTGTATTGACTCTCTGCTCTTGCTACATACGATGTTAATGTTTACTCAAATACTTTACCGGCAGACTGATCGCAGTCAACCTAGCACTGGAGGTTGACTATTGGATTTTGCGTTTTGATTTACTTTACATGCAGGTTGATGTCATATGATCGGTTCAGTAAGCTAGGCAAGTTCATCAAGTGCTGGCGAGCTTTGGTGTTTGGCGTTCCCGCCTACGGCAGCTAACTGCACGAACTAAGTTATGCCTTGCGATTGTCATTTGATCGAACGACTCGCTCAACCCTACAGTACACATATCGATTCATTTGTTTAACTCAGAGGAAATTGATCATGTTATTTAGCTTAAAAAGTAAGTGTGTGGTTGTAGCTGTCGCTACCATAAGTATCCTATCTGCGGTCAATATTGCCCAGGCCGGTAATGGCACGCCAACTGATCGAAGTTCAAAACCGATAGATCTCGCCATCATTGGTGATGTGCCGTATGGAGCTGACGCGATAGCTGCATTCCCGACTTTGGTAGATGCAATAAATAAGGATGCTAAAGTACGCACCGTTGTCCATGTTGGAGACATTAAAGCTGGGAGTGCTGAATGCACGGACGAGTGGTTTTGGCAAGTACACTGGTTATTTTATTCTTTTAAGGATCCATTGATTTATACCCCGGGTGACAATGAGTGGACCGACTGCCACCGGGCCAACAATGGTGGCTTTGATCCGATCGATCGCCTGGACAAGATTCGGGAAATATTTTTCGATGTTCCTGGTACAACATTGGGAGGACAGAAAAAATCGGTGGCAGCACAGAATGGCTTTCCGGAAAATCAGTTGTGGATGGAATCAAGTGTAGCGTTTTCTGCATTGCATGTTGTTGGGTCCAATAATAATCTGGTGCCTTGGTTTGGAGCTGATGAAACGGCTGATCAAATGACAAGAAGATTGGCTGAATACAATGCGCGTAATAGTGCCAACATCGCCTGGCTTGATCAAACGTTTGCATTGGCTGCAATAGAAGACGCTGCGGGGGTAGTGCTTTTTCTCCATGCTGATATGGCGAGCCAGGTAGGTGAAGGGGTCAACGGTCACTTAGAATTTGTCCAGAGGCTAGCGGAATTGTCTGAGAATTTCGGAAAGCCCGTGTTGCTGATTAGCGGTGACAGTCACGACTTTCGCGTTGACGCAGGTGTTCAATGGTTCGAACAGTATGGCGTAAGTCCGGTTGCTACCGTTACTCAAATTATCGTTGACCGTAGTATTGAAGACGACAGTGTTTGGCTTCGGTTGCGTGTTGATCCTAAAAGTGAAGACGTTTTTAGTTGGGAAGAGGTATCTATTAACTAAATGTTGATTCTTTTGCCGACGACTTATCGAGCAGATTGATGGCAGATGTTGGTAACAAGCCCAACTACGTGACGGCATCGCGTAGTTGGGTTTGTAGAACCTTGCATCCTATTCCGGCCAAAGCTCATACCCCAGTGATAAGCGATTGGTCCCGGCATCCAGCGATTGAACCCAAACACTGGCAAGCCTGTCTCGGTCGGTCTTGAAACAGAAATACATACCTTGCTCAACTTCGGGCATATTCTCTGCAGACATTGAGGCCAGTTTACCAAGGCAGTCTTCAAAGTTTGGCGATGACTTCCCGAATGGCGCGGCAATGGCCTGACCGATAGGGTCCAACGTATAGAAGATCATAGAGCCGCCTTCCGCGGTAAACCTCAAGTCCGCCTTACCCGAATTGCTATCGGTTTGCTGATCAAGATCCAATTGGCCAACCTGTTGGTTGTTGTTGTTCGGGTCAACGGCTTGCAAGATAGTTTCACCTCGATTTTGTGAAGTGGCCATGTGGGGTTGTTGAGTGGCCGTTTCGTTGTGAACGCGGCTAGCAATAAAGTTGCGGGTTTTGTCGTGCCAGAAAAACTCAAGGCTATAAGGCTGTTCCATGGCTTTAAACCCGATCATGTCTATTGGTGGCTCATCGCCTTTAGCAAGAAACAATTGCAATTGGTTGGTCGGTATAGAGTACCAGTCGTCGTCGCTACCCGGAAAGGTAGAGAGCCTGGTGACTTCATAGCGGCTGCCTGATTGTTGAAACAGCACCGCTAATCGCCATTCGCTTCCTGAAGAGAGGATCACTGCTTCATCGGTCAGGCCATTCTCGTCGAAGTCTCCACTGATTCTGGCCACCTGTTCTGTGAACCCGGGAACAGCGGTGGCGACAGCAACACCTAACGGCGATGAATTTAGGTTCACCGTGCCAGGTTGTTGCTGGCTATCTGTGTTGGACTGGCAAGCCGAGGCCGTTAACATCAGCGCGATTAAACAGCTCACCAACAACCATTGACTCTTAGTCTGGATCATATTCAACATGGATATGGTCATTAGCTGGGTTGTTCGGGAAGCACTCGAAGATCACGTCATAGTCGTTGCCAAGCCTCGCCTGCAAATCTGCTGCAATAATTGCCGCAAGCCTGTCGCTGATATTGTTTGCTCTCAGATCGATTGCGTGATCGACGAAGTGTAACGAATTACGACTGTGGACACCGTCGTTACCTGACGTGATCACCGGTGTTGGACCACCGTTCGCCGCCCAGGCAGCGACTACATCATCCAGCGTTGCTGCTATTTGCGGGCTCAGCTCGTCGATGTCGGCACTGTTCTTGACCCAGATATCGGCTGCAGAATTTTCCGGCCCAGTCGTGACTGAAGTACCTGCAGGTCCGGATGAGGGATTAACGGTTACACCCAGAGAACCCCATGTTTCGGCACCGACTATGCCGTCGACGGTGAGGTTATTGGCGCTCTGGTAGGCACGCACAGCGGATTCAGTCTGTGCACCGAAAATACCATCAACCGTCCCGGGGTTAAAGCCTGCATCTATTAGTGCTTGCTGAAGGGTTATTACGTCACTTCCGCGCGCACCATTACGCAAGGTCGCATTAGTTACTGCTGGTGGCTCTCCAGCAGGCGGTTGAATCGGGCCGGTATCGCCTGAACCATTCACCGGTGTCGTGAACAGTTCGCCTTCTTCAGCGCGTCGACGAACCAGCCCTGGCAACACTTGCCCTCCGCCGCGGGTCCAGCGATTCAGTTCGCTCGGCACAGCATCGTATTCTCCCTGATTCAGGCGTCGCAACAAGGTTGAGTTGCGTAGGTTGCCGGCACCGAGATTAAAAGTAAAACTCACCAGCGCATCAAACTGGTTCTGGTTCAGTGGCACAGTGACCGACTGCCTGACAGCATCTTCGGCCGTACGCACATCCTGGCGTAACAAGTCCATTGCCTCGGCTCGAGTTATACCATTGGCAAATTGTGCTTCCGAAGCTCTGCCATCTATTGGACCAAGATGGACAAGATGCCCGACCCCTATCGTCGCATGACCTGCAGGGTCGTTATACAGTTCGAGCCTCAGCCCTTCGTGTCCAGTAATGAATTCCAGGCCAGCATCACTGACACTCAGCTGACTGGCAGGTACTGACCCTGTGTTTGTATCGATTGGGTTGGTCGGAGTGACTGAATCGACGTTGGTTGGCGTCTGGCCACCGCCAGTGCCATTCACAGGCAGGTTAATGATCTGGCCCGGCTGGATTATGTTCGGGTCGCTTATTTGTGGATTCGCCGCGAGCAGTTCAGACAAGCTAATCTGATTAGCTGCCGCAATAGCGCTCAGGTTGTCACCAGGCTGGACTGTATGCTGAGCAGATTGTTGCGCTGATTGCTGTGTAAGCGGTGAGTTGTTTACATCGGTACCGGGCAACTGCTGCGTTACGCTGTCAGTATTGTCAGTATTGTCAGTATTGTCAGTCAGTTCAGCACTGAGTGGATCGAAGCCCATGTGCTCAACCATCAAATCATACAATTGGGTATCGGCAGTTCGCAGTGCTTCGGGTTGCTGCAGGAAAAGATTAGTGACCGTTGCGTAAATTTCGCCACTTTTCTCAGAGACTAATCTCGTTCGTCTCTCGGCATCCCCAATTAAACTATTGTCTTCCAGTAATTGGTCAAATCCATCAGATGCGGCTCTTTCAAAGAACAATGATTCATCGGGGAATCCTTGTGGCAGGGGTTTACCGCTGTATGAAAAATCACCTTCTTGTCCGGTTATTTGATCCCAAATTGAACGTGACTCAGTTATGCCTTGCTCAATGTGCGCAAACTCATGGATAACCAGATTATCTGCTGATTCATGAATGCCTTTTAACTCCCCCTGGTCAATAACGATATCCCCTGACGCAACAACTTGTCCTGCCGGGTTATCGCTACCCGGAGGGTAAATATACACATCAAACTGACCATCATCGTTGCTTAGCTCGCCAGCAACACCATTTCTATT
>CALIMV010000486.1 GCA_938045275.1 uncultured Granulosicoccaceae bacterium | reverse complement strand
AGGCATCAGCACCTACCGCTTCGCCAAACTCTTCATTTAACGGAGCGCCGCCAACCAACACGATAAAATCATCACGCATGCCTTGTTCTTTTAAGGTGTCGATAACGACCTTCATATAAGGCATTGTGGTTGTGAGCAGTGCAGACATACCAAGAATTTCTGGTTTGTGCTCTTCAAGGGCTGCTAGGTAGTCTTCAACCGGGTTATTGATGCCCAGATCGATCACCTCAAAACCTGCACCTTCGAGCATCATGCCGACCAGATTTTTGCCGATATCATGAATATCCCCTTTGACTGTACCGATAACCACCTTGCCGATAGGCTCGGCACCGGTCTCCGCGAGAAGCGGGCGCAGGATAGCCATACCACCTTTCATGGCATTTGCTGCCATCAGTACTTCGGGAACAAACAGGATGCCGTCACGAAAATCGATACCAACAATGCGCATGCCTTCGACTAGAGCTTCGTTCAGCACTTTGTCAGGCGACCATTTTCGTTCAAGCAGGATGTTGGTGCCTTCCTCAATTTCTTCTTTGAGGCCGTTGTAGAGATCGTCGTGCATTTGCTCGACCAGCTCTTCATCGTTGAGTTCGGAGAGGATAATGTCCTCTTCGTCGTCGAAGTTTTCTTCGTCAGTCATATCGGCTCGTTGTCTCGTTGTTGACTCTATAGAGCACTCTTTAAAAGCAATGAGTAGCTTTGTGGAATGGTAACTACTGTGCAGCCACGTAGGAAACGCAGTTTGCCTTCGGTACGACCTTCAACACAGCGAAAAGCGACAATTGTTAAGTCGTATGACGTTAACAGTGCGGCAATGTTTACAAACTGGTTCGCAAAGTACCGTTATTAACTATCGGCAGTTGATGCTCCCCCACCAGATGTTTATGGCTCACAGGATAGAAGCTGGCCGCATTATCCGTGCCATTATCCAGCTTCGTATTACTTGCCAGTGAAAACAGGCTTTCGTTTGTTCAAGAAGGCACTCACACCTTCCTGGTAGTCTTGGGTGTGGCAAGCCGCTTGTTGGAAGTCTCGTTCAAGATCAAGCTGCTGGTCCAGGGTTTTGGTACTGCTGCCGTTGAGCAATTGTTTGGTATACGCCAGGCCGGTTGTTGGCATTGTTGCCAGTTTGACAGCCAATTCGGTCGTTTCGCGCATGAGCGCGTCGTCGTCGATACATTTCCAAATCAGGCCCCACTGCGCCGCCGTCTCTGCCATAAGTGGTTCGGCAGTCATACTCAGGCCCATAGCTCGCGGTAAACCGATCAGCTTCGGCAAAGCCCAGGTACCACCCGCGTCTGGTACCAACCCTAGATGTGCGAAAGATTGAATGAACTTTGCGCTAGACCCTGCTAACACCAGATCGCACGACAACGCCAAATTAGCTCCGGCACCTGCAGCAACGCCATTAACACAGGCGATAACCGGCATGTTTAGTCCCTTTATAGCCCTGACAAGCGGGTTGTAGTTTTGCTCCAGCACCTCACCAAGATCGGCGCCATCAATGTCGGCTAAGTCTTGTCCGGCACAAAATGCTTTACCTGCGCCGGTGATAACCATTGCGCGCGCAGTGTCGGATGTGCTGATGCTGGATACATGAGCCTGCAGGGTTTGCAGCATGTCGGAGGTTAGGCTATTGAGCTTGTCTGGGCGATTCAAGGTGATCCATGCAACCCCCTGGTCTTCGGTTAGTTCAACAAGCTGGCCGGTGTCTGTCATAGTAGATCAAGCTCTGCAAAGGTATAGTGCGTGTCGATAAATTAACACATGCGCGTTAGAGGCTGCGTGGTTTAGCCGAGCGGAACAAGCTGGCCACCAACACCAACAGGAATGCCCCTAACAGAGCGCGAAACAGGTAATCGAAAGAACCAGCTTCAACGATCAGTTCGGTGCCCATAATCACTGGAAAGAAGGCACCGAGTGAGGCGCCAATGATTCCCAATAAAATATTGACGATGAACACTGAACGACTGCCGCGCAGAAAAACGGCGGCAATACCGCCAAAAATAATGCCGATGAGTAGCATAAGCATGAGTTCTGGGATGGCCAAATGGATCTCCAATGAGCAAAGAGCTCAGTTTCTTAAAACACCAAGGATACTGCATTGTTGGGCACCAAAAAAGTCAGCTTGCCGGGCCTGAATCAAATAATTGAAAAATGAGCCGCTATTCGTTCACAATGTCGGCTACTGTCACTCGATTTGTTGCCCTGCCTAGTTAGCCGGTACACAAAATACCTAACAAAATCAACGTTTGCCGCAACTTGAAACATCGCCAATGCCCAGTGTTCATCATTAATGCCCGGTAGCGAACCCATCGTTGACAAGAAAGATGCACCACTGTTGGGTATCAGCTTGCTGCTTGTGGCAACAGTACTTTTTGCGTGGCAGGATGTCATAACCAAACAGCTTACTGCATCGGTATCGGTTACCCAGATAATGGTCGTGCGATTCGGCGCGTTTGCACTATTCGCAATGATTTATACGCATCGAAAATGTGGCATTGCTGCCGCTGCCAAATCAATGTTGCCCAGGCTCCAGGTGATTCGCTGTGTCATCATGTGTACAGAAATAGGCTTGTTTGCTTATGCAGTTCAGTTTTTAGGCATTGCTGAAATCCATGCCATTTTCTCCTGTTTTCCACTCTTGGTGACAGCTCTGTCCGTGCCATTTTTGGGGGAACGAGTAGGTTGGCGCAGGTGGTTGGCTGTGTGCGTTGGATTTATCGGCACACTCATAATTGTACAGCCGGGTACGGGTGTTTTTAACCCCGCGGCATTGCTGGCATTGGTATGCGTGGTGTTGTATTCATTCTATAACATCCTCACCCGTAGCGTTTCTCGGCATGATTCTTTTGAAACATCGTTATTGTACTTTGGCGTTGTTGGGTTTGTCGCATCACTGATTGCAGTTTATGGCCGGTGGCAAACCCCTGATGCACACACAATGTTGTTGCTCAGCGGTATTTGTGTCACCTCGGTAACTGCACACATGTTGTTAATCAAGGCATTGGAAGTCACCAGAGCGGTAGTTTTGCAGCCGTTTAACTACTTTATTCTTGTGTGGGCGATTGTGCTGGGTTATTTGGTGTTCGGAGAAGTGCTTATGCAGCATCAGGTAATTGGTGCAAGCATAGTAGTAGCCAGTGGATTGTATGTTGGTGTGCGAGAATATTTGATCAGCCGCCAGCGCAACGAACATGCACTGACGGACTAGCTTTTTTTTCTAGCTGACTTTTACTTGGCGGCCATTACCTGGCAGCTAAAGGACGATCAGATCGCAACAGCTTGTGTACTTCGTTAACGGCCAAAGACAACATGGCAAAGTCCACCACGGAGCTTGCTTTCATTTCTAAAATTAAATCCTTGTACTTGTTCACAGCGGCTTCGTTCGAATCCGACCAGCGCTTAACCATTTCGCTGGGGCTCACGGCTTTGTCTGCTGAGCTTGCGCTAATGACTTCGGCTGTCAGGTGGCGCTGTTGGTAGTGTAAATCGCCCCGCAGTTCAGATTTTGACAGTGTATGCCAATGGCTACGCGCCAGTAGATCACTTATCTGCTCCCGTAACCATTGCAGCTCCAGGTGAGTACCCAATTCAAAATACACTTTTGCACTGACGCTAATTGGGGTATCCAGTGATGCGGTAATTTCGACAATATCCAGCGATGAAGATAAAGGTACGACTTGGGCCACGGCTTTTGCTGTGGCTTCAGGTACTTGTGCATTCATGAAAAACTGTATGCGTTGTTCGAGCGTGGCTTTGTTTGCATTTGCCAAGGAGTCTGGCATGCTTTTAATCAACATTGATATGCCAGGTTCGAATTGCGCGATAACTTCATCAATGCTGTGTGATGCGCGACGAGAACGCAGTAGCCAATGGGTTGAGCGTTCAACCAACCCACGAACCAGAATTTGCATTTGGTTCTGAATTTCAGCTGACGCCTTGTTGTCAAGAATTTCAATTGAGTGCCACAGCTCGGGTAAGTGAAAAATAGCTCGTACAGCAACAAATGCGGCTGCAACTTCTGCAGCGCTGGCACCAAGTTCATGATGCATGCGAAACGCAAAAGTTGGCCCAAGTCGATTCACTAACTCATTGGTGATAACGGTTGTGATTATTTCTTTGCGGAGTCTGTGATCAGCAATGCGCTCATTATATTGTTCCGACAAAATGCGTGGAAAGTATTCGATGAGTTCGCGATGTAAGGCTGGTTCGTTTGCGAAGTCGCAGGCCATCAAGTCGTCATACATTACCATTTTGCTGTATGAAACCAGAACTGCTACTTCAGGCCTGCTTAAGCCTTCCTCAGCGGCGAGACGATCGGCGATCTGTTCGTTGTCTGGTAAAAACTCGATATTGCGATTGAGCTTATCAATCGATTCGAGGTGCTGCATGAAGCGTTGCACTTCGTGCAGGGATAAACTACCTGGCTCCATGCATTGATTGATACATTGTGTTTGCAAGTAATTGTCTCGCAACACCATCAGCCCGACCTCATCGGTCATATTGGCAAGTAATTTATCTCGTTGTTTTAAGGTCATATCGTCGTTTGCAACGACGGAATTAACCAGAATTTTAATATTAACTTCGTGATCGGAACAATCGACACCTGCTGAATTATCTATCGCATCGGTATAAATCATCCCACCGCTTCGTGCGTATTCAATACGCCCAAGTTGCGTGCAGCCCAAATTTCCACCTTCACCAAACACGCGGCAACGCAAATCGGATGCGTTTACGCGTACACCATCATTGGTTCGATCTGCAGCATCGGCTTGTGATTCGCCAGACGCTTTCACGTAGGTACCAATGCCACCATTCCAGAGCAGATCAACTGGCGATTTCAAGATGGCGGTGATCAGTTCGGTTGGCGTGAATGTGTCTTTATCTACTCCTATTTTTGCGCAAGCTTCAGCCGAGAGCGTAATGCTTTTGTTACTGCGCGAATAAATGGCACCACCTTTGGACAATAGGTCTGTGTTGTAATCGCTCCAGCTTGAGCCTGGCAACTCGAACAAGCGCTTGCGCTCAGCAAACGTCGTGGCTGCATTGGGGGTTGGATCGATAAAAATGTGCATGTGGTTAAAAGCGGCCACCAGCTCGATTTGTTCCGACAACAACATGCCGTTACCGAACACGTCGCCGGCCATGTCACCAATACCGACAACAGTAAAGGGTTGCGTCTGGGTATCATGACCCAGCTCACGAAAGTGCCGTTTCACTGATTCCCATGCACCGCGTGCGGTAATGCCCATTTTTTTATGGTCATAACCAACTGAGCCACCTGATGCAAAAGCATCGCCAAGCCAGAAACCGTATTCGGCCGATACCGCATTCGCGAAATCGGAGAACGTTGCGGTACCTTTATCCGCAGCCACAACCAAATAGGGGTCATCGTCGTCATAACGTACTACGTTATCGGGTGCGACAATGTCGGGTCCGACAATATTGTCAGTTATATCAAGCAGGCCACGCAAAAAATTCTGATAGCACTCAATTACCTGCTGCATCATCTCGTCGCGATCGGTGGCAAGGTTGCGTTTAACGAAAAACCCGCCCTTAGACCCGACCGGTACAATAACCGCATTCTTGACCATCTGGGCTTTCATCAGCCCCAACACTTCGGTGCGAAAATCTTCACGTCGGTCTGACCATCTCAATCCACCCCGAGCAACGCGGCCACCTCGTAAATGGATGCCTTCGAACTGAGGTGAGTAAACGAATATTTCGGCCATTGGATGCGGTAGCGGCAGATCAGTTATCGCAGCGCTATCAAACTTAAAAGACAGATAACCCGCCTGTGCACCATGTTCATCTGCACGATAAAAATTGGTGCGCAAAGTGGCGTTGATCAGGTTCAGGTAGGCGCGCAGAATGCGGTCTTCGTCAAGGCTGGCTACATCGTCCAGCGCTAATACGATCTGTTTTTCGATTTTTGCGGATTCAGCGTTTTTAATAGCCGGATTAAAGCGTTGATCAAACAACGCGATGATGTTGGCAGCTATTTCGGGGTTTGCTACCAGAGTATCAATCATGTAAGTCTGAGAAAAAGGCACACCTATCTGCATCAGGTATTTGCAGTAACTTCGCAGCACAACAACCTGCCGCCAACTCAGACCAGCAGCGAGAATGAGTCTATTAAATCCATCGTTTTCAACTTCACCACTCCAGATATGGCTAAACGCTTGCTGAATATTATCGGCAGACTGTTTTGAGTCGAGCTTACTGTGACTAAGCTGCTCAACGGTGAACTCATGAATCCAGATGGGTGCTTGATGCTTACTTTTAATTTCAAACGGGTGTTCGGCGTCAACCCGCAGACCCATGTTTTCAATGATGGGCATAACATCAGACAAGGAAACAGGGTTAGAGTGTGAGAACAGTTTGAAATTTATGGTGCCTGTGTCTGCAACAATATGCCGGTAAAAACTCATTACCGGGATGTCTGGCTTTACATTACCCTGCATAAAAGCGATGTCCGATACGGCAATTCGCGCCGAATAATCCTCCTTGTATGCAGCCGGAAAAGCACCGCTGTACTTGGCATAGAGAGCCAGCGCGTCAGGTTCCGGGTGTTTGTCCTGCAACGACTCCAGTAAGCGATCATTCCAGGTAATGGCGGCGTGCTGAATTCGCGACTCAAGGTTTTTCCAGTCGATGTCACGTTCGAGTGGCGGATTTTTCTGAACAACAAAATGCAGTCGAGCCAACGCAGACTCGGATGAGAACTCAGTGTGGAACTGAGTGCTTTTTCCATCAATGAGTGCGGTGAGTATCGATTCGATGTCGAGTCGAAGCTCCCGACTGTAAGTATCTCGTGGGATATATATCAGGCAGTTGCAGAATCGGCCCATTGGGTCGGTAGAGTAGAACAGCCGAATTTGTTGTCGCTCGTGCAAAGAAACAATGCGCGTTGCCATGAATAACAGGGTGGCTGGTGATGTTTGTAGCAACATGTCGCGGGGAAAGCCTCGCAGAATGCGCGAGAGTGCTTTTCCGTCATGCGATTCGGGGGCAAAATGACTGCTCTCAATAGCCGTACCAATACGTTCCCTGACCAGCGGGATTGAATCAGCTGCTTCAGTTTGTAGCGAAGTTACAAATAATCCAACCACACAACTGATGTGCGACAGTTCGCCGGTAGACTTTCTATGTAGTAATAGAATCAGGTCGGCGTAATCTGTTCGAAGAATAGGTGAGCGAGCATTCGCTTTACAGATGATGATGCCGTTTTCGATTTCGTGCAGTGACGCTACAGCGTCTTCTGGAATCAGTGTGTTAGTTTGCCATTGCAGATCGGCATTGAAATCGGCGAGCAAGCCTAAGGGCGCAGCGGCTGGTTCAAGCTTGTCGTCGAGAATAATATCGGCTGTGCCGAAACAACTGAATTGCTTTTCGGATAGCCAGTTAAGGAAGGCGGTCTGCTCGGCATCAACGCATTGATCGCTAAGCTCCACCAAGCGCTTTAACATAGCTGGAGTATCCTTTCGAACCGCATCCAGAACACTGAGCGTGTTCAGAATATTGGTTTTAATGCTGTCTAAATGCTCGTCAGAAACCGGTGCTATTTGCACATGCATCAGCGACATTGAATTTGCATCCGAACTATCTTGCAGTTGGGTGTTGGCTGTATCAAGGCCAACACAGACACCTTCTTCGTCACGAACGACATTAAACACCGGATGAATGATCAGCCGGATAGTGTGACCTTGGGTGAGTAAAGCGCTTCGTATGCTGGCAACCAGGTGCGGCTGATCTTCGATGACTAGCTCAACCACGGTATTCAGGGACTGCCACGCATCGTCGGCAAGGTTCGGATTAAATACACGCAGTGCAGGTTGATTTTGTTTATGTGAGTGCAGCAATTGCCAGTGCGAGAACGCCAGCCCGTTTAGATCTTCAGGGTTCAGCGCGTCGAGATCTTTGATTTGTGCGGGATTGTAGTAGTGCGAAAGAAAACGATAAAAGTGGTCACGCTGAGTGGTGCTGAGCGAGCGTGGGGTCACTTGAATAATCGATTCAATCAGGGTTTGAAAAGGCAGGCTGTGATTGCTGTTCACCTCTTTATATTGTGCTGACATTATCCCGCCGACCCGTTTAGTCAATAGAAAAGAATAGCACCATCGTTGTGCATGTTCTTAGCCAATC
>CALIMV010000485.1 GCA_938045275.1 uncultured Granulosicoccaceae bacterium | reverse complement strand
CTCACTGCCAGGTTGATTAGCGTTTAACGGAACAGGGCAAGGCATGCGGCCCGTGCTGATCACATAGCCAAGCAACACCTCGCGAATGTGTGCCAGTTGATTCGCGGTACGCTTATAACGGGCATGTTTGAATGAACTGCTCAACGGTGCAGCCGCTGTTCCTACCAATAATCCGATAATGAGCAATACGATACTTAATTCAACGAGTGAAAATCCGCGTTGATTTGGATTAACAAACCTCATGGCTGTACAGGTTCTGCTAATGACTGAAGCTGAATCTTAAACACTGTGGCATCGTCAGCCACCGGTAAAAGTACAAAGCGACAAACAGAATCAGCAATGGTTAAACAGTTCTGCTCGAATAAGAGCTCAACAAACTCAAACCATTCGTTTCGTATAAACCAATGTCGTTGAATTAACACCTCTTCAAGCAAGGTAAAAGTGGACAACACATGTTGCTCGTGGTCCTCACATCGAATTGGTGCTACATCCACTGCGAGCCAATGTAATACATTGGTTTTTTTAGACACATCGCAATCCGATAGGCTGTGTTCTGCAGCACTGCATTTGCTGACATCGTCAGCAGATGCACACCGGTGTTGCATTGCATTATTCAATTGCCCTACCAACCACCCACCAACCCGTTGCATAGTCGGCTTGCGAAGATCAACTACCCGTATCAACGAATAGGCTCCCCCTTGGCTAGCCATGCTCTGCGGATTTAGCCAGAACCCGCCCTCTGCCGGATTTGCATCCAACGGGGGCGTCGCAAGAACCGCAATCACGTCAGTGTATTGTCCAACAGTAATACCGCCTTCGGTAGAAGGGTTAACAACGCGCCCTAGCGGATTATTGACAAACTTTCCAGACACGGCATACAACAATCTCTGCTGCGCACGCGCATGAAAATGGTATCGCCCATCGCGAACATTTACGTGTCTGGGCAACCAGCCGTGCTCAACGGCTTGTTTTGCACAAGGTGGATTGGGGCCATCACGGTGCCAAGTATCTGAAACAGTGTTGTCTGGCTTATCAGTATCAGGGCAAGGTAAATGTCCAATACCTGCACCCTGCGCTCCATAATGATCAATGTAGTTGACTGCATAACTAATGAGTGCGTTTCTGGCCTGTGACAGCGCTAGGGTTTGATTGGCACTTCGCGAAGTTGTACTTACAGCAATACCTGCAAGCCAGACACTGCCAACCCCCAACAACACGATTAAACTTAGCATTAAGGAATAACCGCGTTGTCTCACAGCGAATCCCTATTGACCGACTGCCCTACCGACAATTCAAACACCTGGCCAGCTGAGGTTTTCAGTACGAGTGATTTACCCTCATGCTTCACCGACACGAGGGTCAGCGAATCAATATCAGTCAAGGGCAAGCCGTTAATCAAATAGTGTTGGCTGTGGGCGGTAGAGATATACCCGTTGTATTGATAAACGGATTGCGTCTCTGTAGCGACAGAGATCGCTTTTGGGCTGTCTTTGTCAAGTGGCTTTATCACAGGCTTTTCTGCATCTTGCTGATTTTTCGATTGCCCAGACTCGCTTAAATCAGTCTGTGGCCGATTCGGGTTCGTATGCTGCTCATCAATCAAGACACTGTCTAACGGCTCATGAAAAAGACGTAACTCTTGAAGCGGCCCTGCCAGCAACTGTGCAGGCATCGACATCAAGCTTGCTATCAACACGCAACACACAATGCGCGCGCTACAATTCGCCTGAAACAATGGAGTTGGACGTATCATCGGTGAAGCTCAGGAAAATAATAAACATCCACAGAGCAGGTGGCACGCAAGCTCACTGGAGATTCTGTGAGCCGAATTACCGAGCAACCTCGCACCTCTGTGGGTCTCCATCCAGCGGCATCGCTTAACGCGTCGAGAAGAGGCAAAAGACTCATGGCCCTTTCCATGGTCACCGCAAACGTTACTCTCAATGAATGAACAGTTGAGTCATTGCCTTCAGATTCCATCTGTTGCATATCTGATTGAGTGACCGTTAGCTTCGTCAGGTCGAGTTGCGCTTTAAGTGCTTTCCGTTTGATCGCCTCAATCAAAGATAAACTGATCGAATCAACACCCTCCACCCCGGTCGGAGCAGCGTCGCTTAACTCTCGCGTTACATGCCGATGATCTTTGAGAACATTTAACGCGCTTACCAGCCATATTTTCTGCGCCTCTAACTGCCGCAACTCGTGTTCCCAATGCTGCGAAGCATCGGTTTTCCATTGAACAACCGGCAGCATCACTGCTAATAGCATCAGTAAAATCTGCGGAACTACTAACATCATTTTTTCAGATTTCCAAAGCTTAGATCTCATTGGTCGAGCTTCGATTAACTTGAAACTGAATTTGGAAATCGGTTGCTAAATCTAATGCGTCGGCGCCGATACGATCATTGTTAGTTGCGTTCGCCAGCGGTGCTTCGAGCACGACTAAATGACTTATTGAGCTGTATTGTTCCAACATAGCAATCACAGCGCCAAGCGCACTCTGCTGCTCACGCAAAGTCGCAGCAGAGTTACTGTTTCCCATGACATTAACTAAAAGCTTGCTTACTCTTTTAGGCTCTATTGAGATTTGATTTCTGGAAGTGATTCGTTCTGTGCCAGCTGTATAAAACTCAGCATCTTCTGAGATAGCGTTATCCACTGTGACCCAACTTAATTCCTGCAGAACAAGCTCGCGGTGCTCTGTAAAAACGGTGGCTATCATAGGTAGAAGCATCAAAGGGCTGGGGCCTGAGCTCGATTTCAATGCTTCAACATTAAACAACGCATAAGACAGCACTACGCCATCAGCATTCTCATCGAACACGGCTTGTTTTGCATCGTCAACTGCTAACGAAAGTGCCGCTTTGGCGTGTACATATTCACTACGGGCTTTATGTCTATCAAACATCATTAAACCACTATAGACAGCTGTGCAAACGGTTAAAGCTGTTAGCGCTGCAAGCTGTACTAGAGTGCACCGGTGTTTGATTAATTTCAGATGTTTCGTTAATAACATTGACACATACCGAATTGAGCAATGTTGCCGCAGCACCTTTTGCCTTAGTACATGTTGCGCAATCTGAATGACAGCACCGTATTGCACATT
>CALIMV010000484.1 GCA_938045275.1 uncultured Granulosicoccaceae bacterium | reverse complement strand
GGCGAAACGTACATGATTAAACAAGTATTAGATGCAGGTGCCCAAAGCTTGCTAATTCCAATGGTGGAAAGTGGCGATCAGGCTCAGCAATTGGTTAAAGCCACACGCTACCCTCCTGATGGTGTACGTGGTGTTGGCTCAGCACTTGCGCGTGCCTCTAACTTTAACGCCATACCAGACTACCTGACTACCGCCAACGATCAAATTTGTCTTACTGTACAACTCGAAACAACTGCCGGGGTAGAAGCGCTGGATGATATACTGGCGGTAGACGGTGTCGATGGTGTATTTATCGGACCATCAGATTTAGCCGCAGATATGGGGCTACTAGGCAAAGCTGACACACCTGAAATGCAATCAACTATTAACTCACTGCTTACCCGCATAAAAGCATCAGGCAAAGCAGCGGGCATACTCGCGTTGACAAACGAGTCGGTTTCGCAGGCTCGTGCATCAGGTGCCTGTTTCATTGGCGTAGGAATAGATGTTCTACTGTTTGCTGAATCCATGCGTAAGCTTGCAGCAAGCCCAACCACTCCTGGCTGAACGTACACCAGCCGATGGCTACTATCGTTCTATCAACGATAAATGCAAAGTATATTCATGCATCTTTAGGTTTGCGATACTTGTACGCCAATATGGGTGAGATTAAGCATCAGACACAGCTAATTGAATTTACATTACACAACCGCACCGAAGACATCGTCGAACAACTATTACATGCAAATCCACACATTATTGGATTTGGCGTATACATATGGAACAGCATTGAAACGCTAGACGTAATTCGCATGCTTAAGCTCGTTAAGCCTGAAATTAAAATAGTGCTGGGAGGGCCAGAAATCAGCTTTGAAACGAGTCAACAAGAACTGTACAAAGTATGCGACCACGTTATCACCGGACAGGCTGACCACGCATTTCAACAGATCTGTGCTCAAATACTAAATGGAGAGGCTCCATCAAAGCTTGTCAGCCCGTTACCGTTTGATCTGAGCACACTCGCATCACCCTATCCTGAATATTCAACAACCGACTTAAAAAATCGCGTGCTTTACGTAGAAGCATCACGCGGATGCCCATTCAAATGCGAGTTCTGTTTATCATCGTTAGATAAAACTGCCACGGCATTTGATCTTGATGATTTTCTTGCACAGATGGATCAATTAGTCAGTCGCGGCGCGAGACATTTTAAATTTGTCGATAGAACGTTTAATCTGAAAATTGAAACCAGCCGCAAGATACTCGAGTTTTTTCTGTCCGCCATTGAGAACGACAACCGCAAGCTGTTTTTACATTTCGAACTCATACCTGATCGGCTACCAAACGCGTTAAAAGAACTACTACCTCGATTTCCTGATGGATGTTTACAATTCGAAATAGGTATTCAATCCTTTAACGCAGATGTGCAAAAGCGTATCAGTCGAAAACAACAGCACGATAAAACCTGCAATAACATTCGCTGGCTGCGTGAAAACACTCAAGCCCATATTCACGCTGATCTCATTTTCGGTTTACCAGGCGAAAATGTCGAAAGCTTTGGGCAAGGTTTCGATCAACTACTGGCTCTTGGACCCCAGGAAATACAGGTTGGTATTTTAAAACGCCTGCGAGGAACACCTATTTCGCGTCATACGCAAGCCTACGACATGCGATACCAGACAACCCCTCCTTATCGAATTTTATCCAATACTGATGTCAGCTTCGACACAGTGCAACGCATGGTACGGTTTGCCCGATACTGGGATCTCATCGCTAATTCCGGACGATTCCCTAACAGCTTACCGCTGCTACTTGGTCAGTCAGCTTTTAGTCGATTTTTGTCTTCTAGCGACTGGATTTTTGCGCATACAAATCAAACGCATAAAATAGCCCTGCCAAAACTATTCAATATTTTATACCAGCTGTTTACAGGTTATCTTGACGTTGATCAGAACCTTGCAAGAAGTGCCTTGACAGCAGACTTCGAGCACAACAAGCTAAAAGGTCGCATTAATTTTACGAGTGAAGCCACCAAAGCGCCCAATAATATTAATTCGCAAATCGCTAAACGGCAAAGTCGGCATTTAGCCGAGCAACTTTAAAGTGAAATTTCCAATAAAGTGAATACATCGGTCGCCTTTTATTCAGATTTAACTGCATTCAGCGCACAGCTATCAGATGCTATCAGTGGCACCTGTGATTTTTCTGCTGCAAGTATCGCTATGTATACAAGTGATGCTTCAAACTACAGGCAAATTCCGCTAGGCGTTGTCTATCCGCGTAATGCTGAGGATATCAAAATAACTGTTCGGCTCTGCCAACAGCATGGTCATGCGGTATTGATGCGTGGAGGCGGTACGTCACAAAATGGTCAATGCGTTAATAATGCAGTAGTTATAGATTGCTCCCAATTCATGACACGTGTACTGAATATAGATACTGAACAGTGCACTGCACTCGTTGAACCTGGAGTAGTTTGCGATGCGCTAAAGGCAGAAGCGCAGGAACACAATTTGACGTTTGGGCCGGACCCAGCCACTCACAGTCGTTGCACATTAGGTGGAATGATCGGAAACAACTCATGCGGCCCGCACTCCATGTTGGCCGGTAAAACCGTAGAAAACGTCGTCGAATTGGAAATTCTCACTAGCGACGGTCATAGTTTCTGGGTCGGCCCAACCACCGATGAAGAATTTGCTGAAATTGTCAAAGCCGGTGGAAGACAGGCTGAAATTTACACGCGCTTAAAAGCACTTGTCGATCAACATGCAAATGAAATTAGACGTAAATACCCGAGCATTAAACGAAGGGTCTCGGGCTATAACCTTGATCAATTACTTCCAGAGAACAATTTCAACGTTGCACGTGCCTTAGTTGGAACCGAAGGAACTTGCGTATCCATTCTTCAAGCAAAAGTACGATTAGTTGAAAATCCTAAGCATGTGCGGCTGGTGGTACTCGGGTTCAAGGATATATTTTCAGCAGGCGATGCTGTGCCCTCGATTTTGCCTTTTTCTCCAATTGCCATGGAGGGCATTGACTGGAATATTGTCGGCGGACTTAACGATCGAAATTTACGTCAGCGCGAAGTTGGATTACTACCCGAAGGTCGCGCATGGTTACTTGTCGAGCTCGCCGCCTCCACTAAAAGCTCAGCGGATGACTGTGTAAATCGCTTTGTTTTGGCGATGAAGAACGACAATCTCGTCAATTCAGTTTTACAAGTGTCAAATCCAGCGGATGAGAAAGCACTGTGGAGTATTCGAGAACAAGGCGCTTCCGCGACTTCATTGGCACTTAATCCTGGTGACACAGACCCCGTTGTCGGTTGGGAGGACACAGCAGTCGATCCGATGCAACTCGGCGAGTATTTACGTGCATTGTATAAACTGGTTGAACGCTACGACTACAAAACAAGTTTATACGGCCACTTTGGCGATGGCTGCATACACGCTCGCATGACCTTTGATACTCGTACATTGCCTGGCGTATTAAAATGGCGACAGTTCAGCCAGGAAATAGCCAAACTTGTTGTACAGTTTGGTGGTTCATTGTCCGGTGAGCACGGGGATGGTCAAGCAAAAGCAGAATTTCTGCCTATTATGTTTGGGCAAACATTGGTCAGCGCATTTAAAGAGTTTAAGTCCATTTGGGACCCGGCCGGACATATGAATCCGGGAAAGATCGTAAACCCATATAAAATGGATGAGAACCTTCGCTATGGGCCAGACTATCAAACGCCGACAATTAACAGCACTCTGCAATTTGTAGATGATGTAAAAGGGCTCGGTAGAGCAAGCGAAAGGTGCATCGGCATGGGAAAATGTCGATCGAGCAGTGGTGCCATGTGTCCCAGCTATCAAGCAACCAACGAAGAGAGATACTCAACTCGCGGACGTGCTCACCTACTGCATGAATTAATGCGTGGCGACGTCATCCAGGATGGTTGGAATAATACCGACATAGCAGACTCCCTTGAACACTGCTTGTCTTGTAAAGCTTGCAAATCATCGTGCCCGACCAAAGTAGATATCGCAGCGTATAAGGCTGAGTTCATGCACAACCATTATGCAGGTACGCGGCGTCGCCCACTACATCACTATGTGTTTGGTTTTGTCGGTAATTGGTTACCGCACGCAGCGCGTATGTCCAACATGTCCAATTTTTTTCTACGAGGCACTTTAGGAAAGTTAGTACGCAACAAATTATCAATTGAAAAGAGTAAAACACTGCCGAATATAGCAGCACAAACCTTTGCAAGTTGGGCAAAAACAAATGCTAACCGCGTAGATGCACATTTTTATTGGCACGGCAATGAGCAACACACACCAGTTGTTCTTTGGGCTGATACGGTGAACGCACATTATTCGCCACATCTGCTCCAAAGTACTCTCAACATTCTTGTACAAAGCCAACATCAGGTAGCCATAGCGAAGGCACATTTTTGTTGCGGCAGACCACTTTACGAATTTGGTTTTTTGGATCAAGCAAAAAAACAGCTAAATGCCATAATCAGTCAATTTCACAAAAACTTGCCCAGCAACGCACTCATTGTGGTTATTGAACCTTCCTGCCTTTCTGTGTTCAAAGACGAAATAATGAAACTGTATCCAGGCAATAAAGCAGCGATAGACCTGACAGCGCGTGCCATGTCTCTTGCACAATTTCTGCAGCAACAGGATATAAAACCAGCCCGAAAGCTGAAAACTGGCCTTTTGCATTCCCACTGTCATGACAAAAGCCTACAGATAGACTCTGCGGACGCCAAAATGATGCGATCCTGTTTTGAATCTGTTGTCGAACCAGAACCTGGTTGTTGCGGCATGGCTGGCAGTTTTGGCCTGCACAAAAAAACCCATAAGATAGGCAGTACGTTGTTTCAGACCAATTTGGGACCTGCCATCGAACAGAGCCACCCAGACACATTCATAGTTTCAAACGGCTTCAGCTGTCGATCACAAATTAGCAATAAAACGCATAAACGCGTATACCATGTCGTCGAAATTATAGAAAAATGCCTGTGATAATGCAGACTTAACATCAGATTCATTTGACCGGACTTTTTTTTATTCTTTGGAACACATAAACTTGTCGTATTCGCTTCAATAATTACGTTCAAACGCATCAGGAGACAATATGTTGTCATTATGGAAAAGTATGGTTGCCCTGGTATTGCTGTGCGTTGCTGTATCCGTTCACGCTGCTAACCCGATAGGCATTTGGATCACCGAGAAATCTGAAACGGGTGCTTCGATGGCCGTAGAGATTTTCGATTGCGAAGGCAGGCTGTGTGGCAAGGCTGTCGATGTTTTTAATGCACCTAATCGCGATAGTGTTGGTATTGAAATTATCAAGGGCATGAAAAAGAAGTCTGAAACCTTGTACAAGAGAGGAAAAATTTACGCGCCCGATACTAAGAAATGGCACACATCGAAAATGATTCTACAAAGCGACGATAAACTTAAAGTATCCGGGTGTGTGCTGGGAGGTGTTATATGCCGTTCACAAGTTTGGACACGGAAGAAAAATTAATCGAACGATGTAAGAACTCTAAAGCGTTAGAGCTCATTCTGTCAGCGCCAACAAATTTAAAAATGGTATCTGTAGCTCAGGCCAACGCTTGTCGAACTTTCACTTGATGTAAACTGATCCAGTGGCTGTGAATCATGGGTGAAACCGATACTCAGCTCATCCCCACCCAAAATTCTAATACCTGCACCACCATCAAATTGGGCATTAAATGCCTCCTGAGGCCATGCATGACCAATATTGGCATTCAAATAATACCTTGGCGAAGATGTTTGAGGATAATCCGAACTCACGCCCCCCCGCGACAAGGACACCCCGAACAATAAAGATGTGCTCTGTTTGGCAAGGATAGCGCTACTTGCCGCAGGCGAAGATGCAATCTCGGAGGGTAAGTTTGAAGCCATATTATTTTGATTTTGGGCTGCTGCGATATTCGTAGACCACACGTTGCTACCAAATGTACCGCGAACACCAAATTCAATTCGTGTATCCAAGCCGCGAACAATGCGTTTTTGTTGTACACGAGTATTGATGTCTTTCAGATTAGCGTGAAGCTTTACATATTCCCTTAGCCCGAGAGACTGTTCGTAACCGATGCTTAACCTGTTCTCTATCGCCGTTAAGCGAAACAATGCCGATGAGTTGCTTGGCTCGTTATAGCCAAGCTCTGCAGATAAAGTTTTGTCTCCATCGACACTGCTTAAATGATGTTTTGATGATGCATACGCATGCCCAGATTCATCGTTTGTATCGTAACCGGCTGTTAGCTCACCACCAAATCGACGATCACCATGATGTAAGGTAGCAGCTATATTGTCGCGAATGTCAATGTCGTTTACGTCAAAGGTGTCAGATTTAAACTGCTGCCTCTTATAATTAACGGATAATCCGGCATTCGTATTTTGAAACGAACGCCTTACATAAAATCCCGATTCGCTTATGCTTAATCCATTCATACTGATTTGCTTGTAAGTACCAGCGCTAAAGCTTGGTCGCTCAGCCCGCATAGCGCTGTATTGACTTCTGGCTATAGTTCGATCTGAAAGGGTTGGCGCTCGATTTGTCGCACTGCGCGCTAGCGTGTACGCTTGTTGATCATGCCCCAACTGGCGCAGCGCAAGAATATGATTTCCTATTGATACTGGTCCTGTGCTATTCAGTACGTGTTGAATTTGCGCTGAATCATTTTCTGCCATCGCCAAACTTAACTCCTGCCACGCAGGTGCTTGCAAACGTTGTGCGTGAATCTTTGCCATTACTAATCGAGCATGCTCATGGCGCTGCGTAGACATAAGCCAGGATATGGCTATGTCTTCACGCCAAAAGCGAGCTGAACTCGGCTTTGATTCGGTGTCATTGAGCATGTACTGCATTAACGATTCTTTGTCTTCTGTGCTGCCATAGCGATTCAACAAAGAAGCATATTGCCGAACCAGTTCATCTTGATCTTCTGAACTGCCTTCTGTCAGTATTGGTCTCAAGCGTTTAATCGCATACACTCGTACCTTTCTAGCCACTTCGGCTCTACCAGCGTACTCCAGTGCATCAGCAAACGTAAGCAGCATATTGTAGTCAGCATCTATGCTTTCTATTTGCCGGTCAAACCACGTTAAACTTAATTCAGGTAGTCCCAGTTTTAAATGAGCTATAGCAAATGCCGCCCACAAGTCAGGCTCAGATTCGGCCTTTTCCTTGTGTTGCTCAATTATCGTCGCAATTGCATCCAGGTCACTATTATCTATATATGACCAAAGCAATCCATTTACCGCAGCTGTATTGCCCGGTTCCAACTTCAAGGCTTGTTCAAATGCAGAAATTGTAGACTTGAAATCACCATTTTTTTGATGAATGGTAGCTGCCAAATTCCAAAAAACAGCTTTCTTGTGCAATTCCGCCGTTTGCTTGTTGGGCTCTAAAAATGGCTGAATACGATTTGTATAGCCAGTTTTAAACGCCAGATTCATTGTTGTTAAGGCGACATCGTCGGAACGCGTAGTGTTCCAAAGCTTCGTGGACTCCGTAATCGCCGCCTCATATTCTCCAGCGTCTTCCAACGACTGAATAAAGCGCTTGCCTAGCATCTTGGACCGATCTTTGTCTTTGATACTGGCCATGCGAGGTTTAATCATTTTTGCCAATTCGGGAATTCTGTAGCGCCAAGCTATTTCTGAAATTACGGTAATTTGAAATTCACTTGCCTCACTGACGTGACTTGTCCCAAGTAAATTTTTAGCAATTTCAGCCGACTCGTCTGGCTGATTTAGCCGCCAATGCAATTCCATTCTGTTTAATGTTTCTTCAGCGCTTTGCCCATATTTGGTTGCATATAAATTCCATGCATTCAATGATTTTTGGTAAGACTTATGTCGTTGATGCAGTTTTGCCAATGCCCTTTGCGCGAACGGGCTCCCGCCAGTTTTAACTTGGAGCTCTTCTAATACGCCAGCTGCTCTACCAGGCAAACCTTCCAATTCATAGAGTTCAACCATTTGCGCCAGCTTATTATTGTCGTTGGGAGATAGCAGCAATAACTTACGCATAGCAGGTGCGGCAACACCTGTATCACGGTTTAAGGAAGCTAATCTAATCAGCTGTGAAATATATTCCTTGTCAGGAAAACGATCTGAAAGCCAAGCCCATTGGTTTTGTGCAGCGACTGGGTTACCACTCCACTCTGACACCTGCGCCCATTTTAACCGGGCATTTTTGTCTTCTGGCGACAAATCCACAGCGTGTTTAGACCATTTTGCTGCTTTTTCTAAATCCCGATCTGACAGTGCAATAGATACTTGCATGTTAACAAAATCGATATCGGTTGGATCTATCTCAAGCAACCGTTCGTTCCATTGCTTGGCGTACTTTGTTTTTCCTAATTGGTTGGCTCGAAAAACGCCGTCTCGCAACAACGTTATATCGTTTGGACGAGACTGAATACGCTCAACGATTCGCTCAAACGCTAATTCGTTCTTACCGCTCGCAATCAATATTGTGTCTACCCGCTTTAATAAATTATCTCTTGAGGTACCGGTTTCGAGTTCAGCCGCTTGCTTGAGATAATCAACGGCCGCCAAGTTTTGATTTGATGCCTGTGCCCATCTGGCAGCCTCCAACAACCATTTTGATCTATTCGATTTATCATTTTTGGCCAACTCATAAAAAACCAAATAGGCGTCTTGCGGCCTTTGATTTGCTAACAATGCAACCGCGAGATCTTCTCTTTGGGAATTGGATAAGGGCTGGTGTGTGACTAATAACGTAATAAGCTCTTCTTGACGCGGATGATTGTTAGCCAGCGACAACTGAGCTAACAAACTGAGCCGAAGATCAAAAATATCGTCATTTGATTTCGTTGCCTTTATCGCTTGATCGTAGCAACGTGATGCCTCAGTGTATTTTTCTTGTGACGACAGACTTTGGGCACATTTTACATACCATTTACTGGAATTATTGCTATCTTCCTCAGCCAAAAGCTTGTAAAGCGAAACTGATGTGTCCAATTGCTGTAAATCTGCAGTGAGTTGTGCAGCTTTTTCTAAGTGAGGCACGGTTCGTAAACCAGGATTACTGAGTAATTGGTCAATCCTGTTGAGTAATTGTTGCAAGGTTAGCAGTTGTTGCTCTTCGTTGTCTGCGGCAAAATACTCCGCTGTAGCCAGCTCCATATCGAGTGTAAATCGTAACTTCTCTTCAGAGGGAACATCAGGCCTTTCATCCAGAAGTTGTCGAGCAGCATCGATTTGACCCGTTCTAACCAGAGCGGTAACAGCATTTGAGGTGTCTTCGAATGACGGCTGGCCTGCCGCACCTTTGGCTTTAAGATAAGCCAAATCCAACTCACCGATAGCAGGTGCCTGCAGCGACTCCGTATCCACTTTGTCGATGCTAAAGTCGTCTCGCGTGGGTAGTAGAAAAAAGAACGACACAACGAACAGCACTCCGATGAGCGCTAGATGCAGCGGCCCGACTAATTTCTCACGCTTGGCAATTGAGGACGGCATTGCCAGTATCCTTTGTTAAAAACGTAAATAGCGTAGTACCATCCGCAGTTTGAGTACCATTAACGGAACCTGTATTACTGCGGATAGCACAAGTGTGCGCGGAACCACTCAATTCTAGTTTGACTGGTACCTGCCCTCTTATTCGCAGTTCAACACCTTGATCAGACTTACGCCACAGTTCAACATGCCCGTTCGCTGATACAAGATGTACTCCGTTTGGTGCTTTCTTAGCCGTTTGAAATACTACTTGCTTGGAACCATCGGTATGCAAATACATACCATCGTGAAGTCTCCGTGACCCAGCCAGCCCTGAACTCATTGATAAATCAGGCCAGATACCCTCATCCAGAATCCGAATTGATCTGATTGAACCCAATGCACTTAACTTCCAGCTACCATTAATATAACGAGCAACCCCGACTTTACGGAACTCCGGAACTTTTTTCGCATAGTAGCTGGCATGCACAGGCAATATATCTTGCTTCGTAGACCACTCATAAATCTCTTCGAGCGATCGCAATGATGCTCTTTTGGTGCCTGCGTAAAAATGGTAGTAGATTGATAATGGTTTGAATCGTCGTGGCTTGTCAGTCATTTTAAATGTTTCGATGACACGTCTGAACCCATCAAATGGCCCAAGCCAATCATTGGTATAAACATTTTCGTTCATGATTGGCGCATAGGCCTGGACATATGGACCAACCGTTCTTGCCATTGGGCTTATTAAACTGATGGACGGATTGGACTTATTTATGGTTGTATAGCCACCATTAAGATTGATCAAACCACTGTTATAGGCTGCTGCTAACGCCGATTCTTCCGGCAGCGCGTTACCGCTCCATAACATAAGCTCCGTTTTCTTGTTCGCCGGTGCAAGATTTTCATCTATGAAGCGAGCCGAGCCGCCTATTTCTCGTTCCGGTGAATATCGGTAATCGCCTACATCAATATTGTACTTACCAGAACGTGGCCACTTCCCCACTAACTCCCATTTAAAAGGGTGGCTAAAAGTATGTGTGGCTATTTCAACGGACGGCATGGCAAATATACGCCGGGCAACATCAAACATACGCTGCCGCCTATCTTCAACTGCGCTGATACTGGTCATCTCAGCTTCAACAATAGAGATGCTGTGCGGCATTTTATAACGCTCTAGGATAGTCTCGAGGATCATCTCTGCACCCAATTTTCGATCACCGGTTTCCGCCCACGATGGCAGAGCATCACCATCAATATGCGCCAACCATAAACGTTTACCGTTCTCAGTGGTTACATCTGGCATCGGTAACTTTTTAAGTTTTAGTGATTTTTCCAAGAACTTAAACGGGTCGATAATCCACTTGGATGTCTCATCGAAGTCGACTATCACAGTAGCCGGACTAGCTGCAATTCCGCCCCACTCGCCAGTGATGACTAGATCGGCACGAACTCCTTTATTATCTTCTACGGTGAAATGCACTTCATTTTCGTCGCCTTGACTTGAAACGTTCAAGCCAATAGTGTCGGAACGTGCAGGAATAGCTATTTCGTAGTCAATAAGATCACTTTTAAAACTGGACTTTAATGAATCAGCATGAAATGGCGTATTTGATCGAATATCCATTTTCTCACTTACCCATTGATCGACTGGAATGATTGGCGTACCAAACATGGCAACGGGAATATTGCTTTTTATTTGTTGCTTCACCCATGCAGACAATTCTGGAACCGCATACGGGGCGTACGACCAACTTACGAGTCCTGCATATTGTCCTTTTAGCTCTCCAGAGGGCAGTTTTTGTGTTGCCACATCAATATAGATTGGTACGTACCCATAGTATTCTATTATCGGTGCTACTAATTCATGAACCTGCGTAGCGTATAGTTTTCCGTTTATACGGCTATCAAACAGGAGCATGACTTTACGAGGCATGACTTCTAACGCTCCTACGCCGATATAATCAAGTGCCGGGGTAGACACCCACGGAGTAAAGCCTAAATTGGCTACACTGGTAGCAACCTGTCGAGCTTCTTCACGACGCTCAGGCGGTAAATATTCTATAGACACTACATCTAAGCCATACTGCTTCTTCGCTGCATTCAGTTTTCCCAGTAACCATTGTCTGTCCGTTTCAGACACATCCACATAACGTTGGGCTGTGTTGTCCCATGAGGCATACAATGATTCTGCTGCGATGGCTTCCAAAAACGGTCCGGTGTGCTCCAACACTTCAAACCCACGATTAGCGATAAGCCGAATACCTTCATGCCGTTGTGACACTTGCTGGATAAAAGAACCTAACGCCATTTCCTGACGTTTTTTCTCCTGTGGGCTGTTTGCATAAATATGGTAACTATCCATGGTGTCAAGAAATAAGCCTGAATATCCAGAATTAACTAATGAGTCTATTCGACGCATTAGAAAATCTGTCCACCCAGGATTGCCTAAATCCAAAACTTTAGAGTTCCAAACATCGTTCTTTCCCAAGATCCATTCATCTTTTATATTGGCGGCGTATGAACGCGTCGCACCAACCTCGCCAACACTCAAATACGCATAAGCCACGGCGCCGTGTTCTGTTAAATTCTGCAGTTCATCTGTTTTAACGTTATCCGGCTCAAGAACTAATCGATCAAACTGTGAGAGTTCATCTATTGGTGGATTTGCAGCATAGTAAATAGCGATACTGTTCCCAACAAGATCACGTTTAACGACATCAGCGAATCCGTTGTTGTCGAGTGCGACACTACGAAATGCCAGCGATGAAGGTACCGGTGCATTTGTACCGATTTTATTGAGCGCATTGCTGGTAGTTTGCACTGCTAGCGATCGCCGTGCTGCTAAGGTTTCAGGGTGTTCACCAGCGAGCAAATTCATACTATCGACTAATTTAGCTATCGACTTATTGCCTGTTTTAGCGACTGAACTCGATGCATTGCCAGTTGCAGCCTGTTCGTCTTGCCAAAGCAATTTTCCCGACGACACATCGTAGACGTGCAGCGATAGTTGAGCCCGAGAATCGCGACCATTTAGCCTTGAGCGCCCCCACTGCTCTACAGTGCCAGTTACAGCGTACCGAGCGCCAGCTTTACTCGCAGCGTTCATTAGATTTTCATTAACACGCGCATCTTTACCTTGATTCACTGAAACTGAATCGGTTCGCTTATCGTGGGCAAGACGCTGGATTGATTCAACACCCATTGAACGCAAATTAGACTCAATGATGGACTCACTGATTTCGGCTGCAGTTGCAACATTGCTATTGTTGGAAATCGGTAAAATAATCCATTTATCACCTGAGTATAATGCCGCGTCTGAAGCGCCTATCGATACACATGCAGATAACATCTGCAGTAGTGCAATTACACAAAACGCTCTAATCACATATACACACTTACCAACAGCATTTGAATAGTTTGTTGTTATCATCATGCTACCCTGGCATTTCTTCAGCGCTGCGCTTACGCATAAATGTTCTAAACTCAATATTGTCCATTTCGTGCGATACAAGCGCTATACCGACAAACGCGGTTAGCGTCATCGACAGACCAAACCCATAGCCATAGTAAATTGGTCCGAGTTTAATGGTGATTAAAGTAAAAACAGTATTCGTTACTAACAGCGTTGTTGTTAAAATTAATGCGTCTCGAAGCTTGTCAAGATAAAATGCTACGTTCAAAACTGCCAGCATTAGTACCTGAGCGGCGACACCAACCAGGTCGATGTAATACAAGTGCACAAATTTGTCTGAAATACCAAGCCATTGAACAATCTTGGGCCCCATTAAATATAAAGCCAGAACAGTCACACCTTGTATTCGAATTATCTGGAATATACCTTCCCTGACAGCAACAACCATGGCGTTGCCAAGTGTTTCAATTTCCTGCAAAGTGGCGTTTCCTCGCACTGCATTAAAAAAGCCCTCATAGGCTTCGGCAAAATCTGTTTCTATACGCAGCAGAAATACAGCCATTCCAGGGATAATACTCAGGTAAGCCAAAAAAATGGGAAGATCGTAAATTACAGAACTTCGAAGCGGGCCTATGACTGCCTCGGACGTTCCTGGGTATAGCCAAAATATGAGCTTGTCCGCCCAAATGCCCAAGTTGTAGAAAAAGCCTATGAATATGAGTACCGGGAAAATTTGCTTGCGTTTTAAAAAATCCATTCGGGGTGATTCAACAACCGGGTATTCAGGGACAATGACTGCCAACATCATGAACAGCAGAAGTCCGTGTCCGGCCAAAAGCCCCATTAACAAGCCTGTTAATCCGTACCCCATTAATAGCGATGACAAAACCACGGTTGCACCGTAGCCGACACCAAACGCTACTAATATTAGTTTGAACCGCTTTAAACCGGCGACAAATATCACCACTATCCAGATATTTGACAAGGTTACAAAATTGGCAATCATCAGGACTTCATAAGAGAAGCTTTCAGCGAATAACGTTACTGCCAGTATGACTCCAATAATTAGACTAATGGCCGTTGTTAATAAGATAGCCCCAAATAAATTCGGATTGATTTTCGTATCTTTACCTTCAAACAATCTATCTGCGACAAATCGGGTAAATACCAGTTGCAATAACCCTGTCAAGGTTAACGATGCACCCATAATCCACGTAACAGAGGTTGTAAACTGTTTGACTTCGATGCCACCCACTTTCTGAGAAACCGCGACGATACCAATCAGCATAACGCCTACGATTGATAACACCCATGGTCCAGCACTAATGAGACCGGCAAATCCATATGCCTTCATGGTTCCTGTAAACGAATCATCGTCCAGGTATTTACGAAGCTCAAACCCTATGCCAGCCATACTCTACGATGCCTTGGAAACAGAAGTGGAGAAATCTAGCTGTGTTTGATAAATATCAGCATAACGACGAATCATGTCTTTTTCATCGTAGTAAGTTTCCACTCGCGTGATAGCTGCATCGCGCGCATTACGCCAGATATCTTCATCTCGGAGAAGTGTAATAGCCGCATCAGCAAATTCAGCTGGATTTGCAATTGGCACCACAGCACCCGACGCACCGATTGCTTTATCTTCTTCGTTTACGCCGTACACAAGTTCACTACAACTACCAACATCCGTAGCCACTGCCGGAATCCCAGCTGCATAACCTTCCAGCATAACCAGAGGTTGACCTTCAGATACTGAAGTCAGTACCGAGAGTCCAATTTTCGGGAAAATATCGTCGGGTGACTGAAACCCAAGGAACTTAATACAATTTCCTAAATCGAGACTCTCCACGAGCAATTTACATTCTCTTGTATAGTCAGGGTCTTCATCTTGCGGGCCGACTAACCAGCCTTCAGCATTAGGTACTTTGGCTCTTACAATTCTCATTGCTCTAATAAAATTCTTAATATCCTTTATTGGTACAACGCGACCGATCAATGCAAGCACCGGTGGTATCGGCGCATCGGGAGCACGTCTGATTGCTTTAAACCGTTCAACATTTACCCCGTTTGGCACGATGGTCAGCTTTTCCTCCGGCGCACCATCAGCTATCTGTCGAATTCGGTTGCCGTTATACAGCGTATAAATTTCGTTTGCAGATGCGTAGGACATTCGCCCAAGCGATTGGAAAAATCGGATCCATACACGACGTAAGTAATTCATATTGTCGTTTAAACCAACCTTAAACGGATTAATCTCTTCGGGAATCCAGTCAACCTGCGCTAAATCCAGTTCGCGTTCCTTGGTATAGATACCGTGCTCAGAAATAATAAGCGGCGCATTTGTTTGAGTACTAAGTAAACTGCCGAGAAATCCAGCGTATCCTGTCGATACAGAATGATATACACTCGCTTGAGGAGCATTTTCAGCAATACGTGCCAGCGTAAACAATGGTGAGTGCATTGCACGAATCGTCCAGAAAAAATGATTGAAATCGAGCCCCTCCGGAGCCTCTTCGTATTTTCTTTTAATCGTATTCCAGGCAAGTTTGCTGTGTTTCAATTCTGTCTCATTTATCGCACCAGGACCGATAAGCAAACCGGCAAACGATCTAGCGACATCATCTCCAAGGACCCCTTCAGATGTTGAGAGCATTGAGTGTAATTCATCATTCTTGGAAAACTGTTCAGTTTTATCCTGTTCAATTTTCCAGAAAGGTTTCTTTTTATTCTCAGTCTGAACGTCAGTTTCAAGTAAATAGTGAAGTTCTATATGGATAACATTTTCCGGTATGTCGTAAGCAGGTTCGTCATAATCTCCATCGATTGCACCTAAAAATATGATCGAGAAACTCAAGTGTGGCATTCCCTCGATAATTTGCTTCACCCAGGTAGAAACACCACCGCGCACATAGGGGAACGTGCCCTCAAGTAGTAGACACACGTCAGCCTGCGAGTGACGGTTATAAACAAGCGATTCGTTCATGACCAGTACGCCGCCAGATGACTTAACGGTGGGTAAATTTTATAAGATGCATCGACACTATCGATTGATTCAACGACTTTCTTGAAGTCACGCGCAAGAAACGCAGCTTCTGCTCTGTATGGCATCGCTTTCTCAACCGGCATACCCAATGCCATAGCGCGTTCGAATGCTACAGCGGCCATACGTTCATTGCCTTGCAAAAGAGCTACTCTACCGAGGGTGAAATGCGCATTACGATTAGTCGGTAAAATCTTTACAGAATTCTTCGCTGCATTTAATGCTTTGTCCAGCAGCTGCTCCCTTGCGATCGGTTCGTCCTTTTCAATAGTAAGCAGTTCCCAGTAGTTGCTGGCTATTTGCAACCAGGTATTCGATTGATCTTCGGCACCCTGGCCTTGGGCTAATTCTTCTAATTTTTGTATTTGTTTATTAAGATTAGTAACTTTTCTATCTAGTATTTGATAAGCGGTAAGTCGTATCTGTTCATTTGAATGTTTCACACCCTCTTTGAGTGCACCCACCGACAAACTGGTTTGTATGTTATTGGACGCAAGTACTTTTTTATATAACGAGATAGTATGATCAGAAAACTTTAATTGTTCAACGAATCCACGGCTATCAAGCTTAGCTGCTTTGCGCTCCAACGGCGCAGTAAAGGGCAACTCTGCGTTGTTAGTAAATTGCCAATATATATTGTCTTCATGGCGGTTATTAGAGTTGTATATACCGTAAACCATGGCTCCAAAACATCCAATTGTTCCAATAAACGGCATAGAAAAGCAGACTAAGAAGCTATAAGAATGAAACGTGCTTTTCCCACCTGGAATTAATTCATTTATAAATACATTGATCGCCATTGCAGATACCAAACTCGCAATCGCATGCAGGAAAAGCCAGATAACCGGAATATCAGTGAATATACTTTGCGATACAAGCCCGCCCAACAGTACGGCTTGACCGAACAAAGACAGTGCTAACGCGACAAATGCGATAATTTTAAGCAACGCGCTGCACCCGTCGTTTAGTCATCGCAGGTGTTTCCGACACACCCGGCGCGAAATCGGTAGCCTTATTAATAAATGCTAAGCAACTTTCTCTTGTATCACTGCCAGAGATTTGCATGGTCGTTACATCGGCGAGTAAATCCTGTAATTCCAGGTCGAATTCCTGTCGTACAGATTTTCCAAGTCGGCGCAAATAAGCATTGCAATGACTTTCCACAATGAGTGGTAGCAATATGACAACCACTGTTGAATCGTCACCAGTTTTAGGAAGCCAGGAACTATCCAGGCTACGAATGTTAGTACTCACCATTTTGGAAACAACATCAACGTGCTGCGTTTGTTCAAATCGTAAGCACAGTAGCGCAGATGTAACGTCGTTTGTACGCGCAAAGCGCAGCGCCGTATCGAGTTCAGCGAAAAACCAGGCGGTTCGTGATTGTGCGGCGCCTCGTGAGCGTGTCAACAAATCTCCAACATATCCTCCTAATAAGGCCAGGATGTTTAAATTTTCTTGTTGAAATGCCATAAAATGCATATCACGAACTGCTAAAACACCGTGTAACCAACCTTGAGAGTCAACAATAGGCACTGCGGCCAATAACCCAGCGTCATGGGAGTCTGTCGCATGTGATGATAGTTTTACACTAACAAGCTTTCTTTCTTTTATAGCAAGTTGAAGCAGTGAATCATAAACTGGAGCGTCACCCATATTGCCGTACACCGCAACTGGTGTAGGGTCAATATCAGTACCATCCTTCATGGCGTAAAGACCTGCCACTTGTACTGAACAGAACTGGGCAAACACTGACATCAGGTCGCTGCCAGCCTCTAAACCTTCAGGTCCAGCAGCCAGCATTGGCTTCACTTGGACCAGGGCTTGACGCAGACTCAACCGCTGACCAGCCATAAATTCCTCCAGTTGACCGTGAGAAACTTTAAGCACGTGGTAGTCGTTGGAAAACTCTTTTAATCTATGTCGAAGGTACTCGTTTTCAGCTTCCGCCTGCCCACTTCGAGTACGCCACGCTGCTGCCACATCACCGATCACAACACACATGATCAACGTACCGATAGATAAAGTCATTAATGCCGCAGCTGAACCTTCATACGCCATATTGCCAACCAGATAAAAAACACAGGCCGAAAAAGCAGCGCAAGCAGCTCCCCACGAACTGCCATATCGCGCAGCAAATATCATTGGTGGTGCGGCAGCCCAGGCAAATCCAGTATCAATTCCCAATGGATCATTCGAAAAGAGTAGTATGCCCAGTACAGGAACCAATGCAGCGAAAATCGCCAGCTCTACAACCCTGGCATGGTTTCCAAACTTTGCCTGCCAGCGATTCAAGATGGTAATGCCATTTGTATTCTTAAGTTTTTGTTTAAGCACTTTCATTTCATTGGAACTAGGGCTGAGTCAATGAGCTTCGAGCGTTAGTTCGATCGCAGCGGAATTTTTCTTGTTTCGATTGTCAATTAGGTCCGACAATACGAATCTGATTGAGCAATTTATCCACTGCCTTATTCGCTACTCCAGATAAATTGGTATATCCCCAGCCCGTTTTCGCTGTAGTGCCTTGCCAGATAACCTTTTCACTAGACAAATCAATTAACTTTAAGCTCAATCCCACGGCGGGCTCTTTATCAGGCCCACTTTTATAGTGCCACTCGTGAATTGTGCCGGTAATGCCATAACGAATACCCTTATCACGGCTCCAAGTCACTGCTTCGGCTTGTTGTCGATCTGCATTCAGAAGAGACACAAGATTCAATGCATCAGGCACTATGTAGGTTTGAAGTGAGTCGACTCCACGCTTACGCAAGTGCGTTTCAACTATTGCGCTTGTGTTTTCACCGGCGCGAGGCGTAGTAGAGAGATTGTTTATCGGCAGCAAAATCCAACTCTGATTTGCCGAAACACTAATATTATCCGTTGCTGTAATTGTGCTGCAAGCAGACACAGCCAACAACACAAGCAATGAATACAACACTTGGTGGATTTGATTGCGCATGCTTCTTTCCTGTTTGGCTCAAACTATTCGTTTAAGCAGATTTACTCATTGTTTTGCGTTGTTGCAGTGTTCGTTCCCAATCCAGCGATGTTTTGACGATTACATCCAGATCGTTATATTGCGGAACCCAGTCAAGCGTATTTCTGATTTTCTCAACACCGGCAATCAATGCAGGCGGGTCACCTGCTCTGCGGGGTTCTTCTATAACATTGATGGCTTCTCCATTCAGCCTTGATACCGATTCAATTACTTCTCTAACGCTGTAGCCTTGACCATAACCACAATTAACCAGGATAGAGTCTCCACCCGTTCTTAAATAATCAAGTGATGATAAATGTGCACTCGCCAGATCACTAACATGGATATAATCACGAATACCAGTACCGTCCTCGGTTGGATAATCTGTACCGTACACATACAACGAATCTCGTTTACCAACTGCCACTTCCGAGGCAACTTTAATCAGCAAGGTGGCATGCTCCGTGGATTGACCAATTTTTCCATCAGGATCACAACCAGCGACATTGAAATAACGCAATATGACGTGCTTCATATCGCATGCAATGCTAAGGTCTTTAATCATGTA
>CALIMV010000483.1 GCA_938045275.1 uncultured Granulosicoccaceae bacterium | reverse complement strand
CCTTTTTTGATCTGCGGTAAATATTGTCACCTGCTAATTCATAGCGGGTGGCTATTCGCTCTTTTCACCTTGCCCTTTGTCCTCGCTTAATTGCCTCGGTGCTTTATCAGGCACTGATTTATCTCTAGTCATAACCAGCGCTAAGAACGTCGTATCTGCGATACATAGTTGGAAAACCCGTCTGATTACCCGTCCATCGTTGGTAACCGCGACATTTTCTTGCGCACATACGATCAATACGCGAAACTCAATACTATTGGAGTGGACCTGTCGTTCCAGCTAACGGAGACGCGATCGCGTGAGTGAAAAAACTGATAGTGGGCTGATGCCTGGTCGCACCCGTCGTGGTGGTCGAGCTGCTTTGAGAAAAAAACGAGCTAAACGTTCTACCAACATGCTGCCGGCGCTAAAAAGGCAACTACCATTGGTTGAACCGATGACGCAAGAACAGGTCGAGAAAATTGATGATGCCTCTATGTCAATTCTTGAAGAGGTGGGTGTGGTGTTCCGGGATGATCAAGCCATTGCTGACTGGAAGGCAGCTGGCGCGCTTATAAAAGACGATGATCGCGTGCACCTTGATCGCGGATTGGTGCGTGAATTAATTGCAACCATTCCGAGCAACTTTACTTTCCATGCCAGAAATTCTGTCAATAACCTCCCGTTTGGAAATGATCACTGCATATTTGTACCAATGACAGGTGCACCCTATTTACGTGATTTGGAAGATAAGCGGCGCGGACCCACTCTAGACGATCTGGCTAATTTTCATAAGCTATCGCACATGTTACCAGCGATTCATTCCAGTGCACATCATATCGTGGAGCCGATGGATCACGTTGTAGCTCACAGGCATTTGCGCATTACTTACTCTTCGATGAAACACTCTGACAAAACTTTTATGGGCATGACAACGTCGGGCAAGAATGCAGAAGATGTGCTGAATATGTGTGCCATTTTGTTTGGTGAGGATTTTCTGGAAACACATGCGGTAGTTACCGGAAACTGCAATGGGAATTCACCACTGGTTTGGGATGAAACCATGTTGTCTGCCATGCGCGCGTTTAACAAACGCAATCAACCTGTGTTGTGTTCACCGTTTGTTTTGGGCGGAGCGAATACACCAGCATCTACAGCACCGGCCGTTGCACAGTTAAATGCTGAAGCCCTGTCGGCGCTGGCCTACACGCAAGTGGTTAGAAAAGGTTGTCCTGCCATCTACGGCCACTATCTCTCAACGGTATCAATGGCTTCGGGTGCACCAATGGCTGGTACCCCGGAAATCAGTTTAATGAATTTTATGATCGGTCAAATGGCGCGCTATTATGACGTTCCGTGGCGTACGTCGAACACACTGGGCGGCGCAAAAACATTCGATGCACAAGCTGGGTATGAAAGTGCATCTACAATGATGGCAGCACTAATGTCCGGTGCTAATTATCTTTGGCATTCGGCAGGGTGGAACGAGGCCGGCATGCATTGCTCGATGGCCAAATTCATCGTCGATGCCGAGCAATGTGCAATGGGGTATCGCATGGCTGAAGGTATTCGGTGGGACGATTTTGATGAAGCATTGTCCGCTGTGCGTGACATTGGTCCCGGCGGTCATTACTTAGGGCATCCACATACGCTGGCTAATTTCCAAACCGCTTTTTTTATGCCACGATTGTTTGATAACAATTCAATTGAACAATGGGCGGCAGATGGCAGCAAGGAGATAACCGAACGGGCTTTGGATGAGGCGCGGGGTTTACTTGAATCTTATGAGGAGCCAAAACTCGATGTGGCTATAGATGAAGCGCTGCGTGATTATATCGACAGAAGGGAACGAGAGATTCCTTCCGTAGAAGCGCTTAATACAGATTATTGAATCAGTGTTTATTGTTTCAAAATTAATGCTACGGATGTGCGCACGCAGCACTTGGCATCATAGAGTTATCTCAGCACACTGGGCCTGTAAGTAAAGCGGTGGTATTAAGTGTGACTGAACAACGCTTTGAATTCATTTCTTAGTTCGTTTTTTTGCACTTTACCCATGGCGTTGCGCGGTAAGCTTTCCTTTACAATAAATTTGCGCGGACGTTTGAAGCTTGCTAGTGACTGCGTGACGTGATTCTCTATTGCCGCAAGATCAATTTCGTTCTTATCGCCTACCAGTACAGCTATCACAGATTCACCGAAATCAGGATGTGGTACACCGACCACGGCACTTTCAACTACACCAGGCGATTCATCGAGTATCAGTTCAATTTCTTTGGGGTAAATATTGAATCCACCAGAGATAATAAGATCTTTATCTCGTCCAACAATGCTGATGTAACCATCGCTATCTTTTTGTGCAAGATCACCAGTGATGAAAAAACCGTTTTCGCGTAGCTCTTCTGCGGTTTTTTCCGGCATATTCCAGTAACCTTTAAATACATTAGGCCCGCGCACTTCCAGCTGGCCTATTTCACCATCCGGGACCGTATCGCCGGTTTCGGCATCTGTGATTTTAATTTCAATGCCGGGTAGTGCGAATCCAACAGTGCCAGGTCGTCGCTCGCCGTTGTAAGGGTTGGACGTATTCATATTGGTTTCTGTCATGCCATAGCGTTCAAGAATGTTGTGTCCTGTGCGCTGTGTAAATTGTTTATGCGTGTCGGCCAATAGTGGGGCAGAACCAGAGATGAATAATCGCATATTCCTGGTTAACGCCTTGTCGAATTTTGGTTCGCCAAGTAAACGTGTATAGAACGTGGGAACGCCCATCATGGTAGTTGCGTGTGACATCAACTGAATGATCCGGTCTTTATCGAAGTTTGGTTCAAAGATCATTTTTGCACCACTGAGTAAACAGACATTCGTTGCTACAAATAGTCCGTGTGTGTGGAATACAGGCAATGCGTGCAACAACACATCTTGACTTGTGAATTGCCAATATTCATGTAGTACTTTTGCATTGGAGAGCAGGTTCTGTTGCGAAATCATTGCACCTTTTGAGCGACCGGTGGTGCCAGATGTATACAATAATGCGGCTAAGTCATCCAGCGAGCATTCCGTGGTTTCAAATTCGGGTGAAGATTCATTGATTTGATCGATTAGCGTACCGGTGAGCCCGTCCACTGATTGCGTTAGGATGTTAGTCGCGTTTGATTCGGCAATTGCAGCGTA
>CALIMV010000482.1 GCA_938045275.1 uncultured Granulosicoccaceae bacterium | reverse complement strand
TCTCTGGGTCTGAAAATTCCATACCTACACAGTTAATCTTTGAAGAACCGTATTTACTTCGATAATTTTAAGGCTCTGCACTATCAATCGAGATGTGGCTGCAACAGGCGGCATCTCGATTTCTTATTTTATTTCGTTCCTGGTTCGTGGTTGTTACTCCTTCAGGTGCAGACCGCACATGCCAAATCCCGATCGCTTAGATAACTTGCATTTTCGCATCGGTTGAAACCAACGTTTTTGACTTAAGTTGCGTTATCAAAGACGTAAATACATAAGTCTATTTCCTGCATCATTTGATTCCTTAAATTTGTAAGCCTTTCAGGTTTTCGACAAATATACAAAATTGTTTCAAGTTAACGTACCGCTGTCAATTGATCCCGGTGCGCATGGGCGTTGTCAGGTCGACTAACAGTAGGAATACATTGAACCACTTTCGATTCAATGGGTACTCACTATATACAAACTGAATTACTGGCCAACTGTTTCGCAATCGAGCAAGTTTTGCATTCGATCTAGGCCGTTTACAAAAAGGAACAGCACAATGTGTATTAAAAAGATAACCACTGTCTTTATGCTGGTGGCTTGTGTTAGTTGTGGTGGTGAAGGTGACTTCGGTGGCGTTTCTGTCGACCCAGCGTTTTTGAGTGGAATGTCTTCCAGCACGGCGATTAATGCTGGAAATGGCTTCGTGTTTGCGATCTCTGAGAAGTTCAGCGATAAGCCGCAAGGCGTCGTTGCTGTCGAGTTGGTTTCACAAGGTGAACCGGTGAAATTCGAAATGTTGACCAACAGAGCCGTTTTTTTTCCTTACCATCATATGAGTGGCAATGTGACAGTAACTGAAAGTTGTTTTGGCGGATCGGGTGGCGCTATCCAATATCGGCGAATCGCTGCTTTGACGCCGACAGGCGAAACCAGTCCACTCACTCCCTGCAGTGAACATATTCCATCGCCCAGTGGTTTTACCTGGATTAAAGAGGGCAAGTTATCCCCGAATGGGCAACTGTTGGCGGCAACTCTGACGAGTACATCCGAACCACCCATTTCAGTGGTGTACGAGAATGGGCAGGAAATAGTACGTTACAACGGATACGCGAACCCGGAGTGGATAGATGACAATTCTCTGGTGCTTGTTGGGGTTAAACTTCTGACAGTCCGTTTGGGGGAAGAGCCGGTAGTGCTGACAGAAGCTGTTTCGGGTACGTCGATTGGTAGGGTTGATGTATCACCAGATGGGTCACGTATGGCATTTGAATGGGGGACTGAATTGTGGCTAATCAACACGGATGGCACAGGACTTAGACAGTTATTACCAGCAGGTTATTATACTTTCCCAGCCTGGTCTCCCGACGGCAGATGGGTGGCTGCGTTAACGCGGCAAGCACCCTCGAACCTGGACGCTCAGCTTGTGGGCATCGGCGCTATTGGAGTTCCTTTTGTTTACACAAACATTCAGGCAATTTCTTTCGTGAATGCTGATACCGGGGAACAACAATATGCCGATGTTTCTATGCTCATGAATGACTCACAGATGCCGCAGGGTGGCTTGAGTTGGTATTAGAAATTTAATAGAGCCTCTGGGATACACAACGTAAGTGATGCATGTCGAACCAATGAAGTAAACTATCGCGCTAACTTACCGATTTCAAGAACGTCAATAGTATCTTGTTAAACTCATCTGCCTGTTCTACATTGGAAATATGAGAAGCGCTGTCGATAATATTCAGATCAGAATTGGGTAGTTGTGAGTGCATTGCTTCCGAGCCTGCAACAGGCGTAGCAACGTCCTCCGCTCCAACTATTAATGAAACAGGTGCAGTTATCTTTGATAGTTGATCAATGTAGTTCAATTTCATAATCGCGTGACAGCAGGCAACGTAGCCTTCATCCGAAGTGGATGCTAACTGTGCTTTAACGGCATTGACACCTGGGCCGCCTGATTTTAATCCCGCTGGTGTAAACCAGCGTTCCATGGTTGCATCCACAATGGAACCCAGTCCGTCAGTTTCTACTGCTTTGATCCTTGCATCCCAGACAGGGCCGGCAGCAGGTGGCTGAAAACTTGCAGTATCGGCTAATGTTGCTGAAATAAATCGGTTGGGATAGCGTAGTAAAAGACTCTGACCAATCATTCCACCAACCGACAACCCGACCCAGTGTGCTCGATCCACATTTTGACTATCTAAAACAGCGATGACATCGTCGGCGAGTTCATCCAACGTGTATGGTCCAGGCGGTGTATCGCTTTGACCATGACCACGCATATCAAGCCTGATAATTTTATAGTTTGGCTCCAAAACTGACATTTGAGCGTCCCACATGTGCAAATTGCAGCCGAGCGAATGCGCCATGGCAATCACAGGTCCGCTATCGTTACCACTGCACTCGAAATGGATTTGATGATTACCGTTACTGACTTTCACGTTTTATCTCCAAGTAGTTATTCTTGTTTAGCTGTAGATCTTATTTGTACTATCGATTAAAGCTGTGGACATACAGCCACCAATCTCAAGGCGTATTAGACCCTATTATTGGATGTGCTGTTTTTTCGGCGCAGCGGGTATTTATTACACCCAAAGCATGCTTGGTTGATGAGCTTTATTTTTATCGCTTCCATTCTATATTCTCTTGCCGACGCTAATCGACGCGCGTACTCTTTTACTGTGGACAGCAAGTGCCACCAACAATCATACAGTGGAGGAGAAAATATGCGAATGCTAGTTTGTACCGGCCAGGCTCTGGCCGCAGCCACAATGGCGATAACAATCTCTATGGCCAACAATGCAATAGCCGATGACGCGCTCAAATCCCCTTTTGGAGAGGGTGATCAGGCCGGTGCATCCAATTTGATGACCCCGGACAAGGTTAAAGAGGCAATGGGCTTGATAAAAACCGGTCAAGTCATTTCTATTGGCCGAACCTATGAGTCTGACATGCCACTTTTCGGCGCACGTGTTTTTGCTCTGAGAGGCACTGGTGGTCTGGCTGGTGGGCCATTGGCAGACAACAAAGTCATCTGGATGGATGACTATCTGTCCACAGAAATCGGCCAGGTTGGTACCCAGTTTGACGGGCTCTCCCATATTGGTATCGGTGGAGACAAACCTATGTTTTACGGGGGCGTGCCCGCTTCAGAAGTATTTGGCTCTTACGGTGTAAAAAAGCTTGGCATAGAGCACGTCAAGCCGTTTTTCACTCGTGGCATTGTCATTGACATGGTTGGTTTGCGTGGAAGACCAATGGAGTTGGGTGAGGAAATCACTGCTGACGATATTGAGGCAGCTCTGGAGAAACAAGGTATTGCAGCGCCTGCCAAGGGTGATGTCGTTATGTTTCACACCGGTTGGGGAAGTCACTGGATTACAGATAACGAAAAATTTAATTCCGGTTGTCCTGGCATTGGTCTTTCCGCCGCCGCATATCTTGGTGATGCAGGGGTCGCTGTCGTTGGCGCTGACACATGGCCAGTTGAGGTGGTACCAAACCCGAACGCTTCTCTGGCTTTCCCGGTACACCAGGAGCTAATAACCAAGCGCGGAATATTTATCCATGAGAACATCGCGACCGAAAGACTGGTAGAAGCCGGTGTCTCAGAGTTCGCTTATATCTACTCACCCATGCCGACAAAAGGCGCCACTGGTTCGCCAGGCGCACCTTTAGCCGCATTCTAAGAAAAAAGGGACGGAGAATACGACACTCGCATTTGTATTCTGCGTCCCTTTTCTACTGTCGCTTGTTAAGGGTGGGGCGCGTGATTTGCGTGGCTTCGGCCGAATTGACTAGTGCGTTTTGCTGCAATAAGAACGCTGAATCTCGATAAGGTCACAGACAGTGGCTCGCTGCGTGACACCCAGTTCAAGAGTTGCGACAATATTAAAATGAGGTTGAGCGATCGCAACCGGTACTGATACTACGGACGCTTCTTGTACTACTCGCATCAACTAAAGCGACAGACAGCAGTCAAAATTTGCGTAATCACTAAAGGCCAATGTTCAGGAATAAGGAGATCAAAACGGTGAACGGAAAAATTCTTGTCTTGGCTATAACGATGCTAGCGATCACCTCTTGTGGCGGTGGTGGCGACAGTGTTTTTCCCAATGGTTCCCAGGGTAACGTTTCAACCCAGGAAAATGCGGTGCAGTTGTCAAACGTCAATGGCTCGCTTCGGGGATTGTATTTTTCTTCGACAAGTCTGGCTGAAGGAGAATGGCTGAATCTTGAAACCGGTGAATCGGGCTCGTTATATGATTCCAGTGGCCATAAACCCGCAAATTTGGAAGTCATTGTTCCGGCTCCTTTTGGTACGGAGTATCTCGAGCTTTACCAAGTCGATTCTTTCGGCTCTGCTGGTACAGGCATAATCTCACTTAAAGATTGGCGAACAGGCCTGGTTGTGCAGGAATTTCAGGTTCCCGGCAATGTCAGTACGCTTGCCAGCTCCATTCGCTATTCGCCAGATGGTCAGATTATTGGGCTTCGAAGAGATGAGTTTGACACCTTCGATTACACGCTTGCGTTTTATCGTCGAACTGGCGAGTTGATAGCAGAATTTGCAGACGACAGTGTTTCGGTTTACGAGTGGCTACTTGATGGACGCTTTATCTTCTATCGGGATGGTTGGCTTCGCGTGGCAACATTGAGTCAGGGCAGTATTTTGACTCAACCGCTTTTATCGTTGGAGCGCATTCCAGGTACGCCTCGCAATATCAAAGTCAGTCCCGATGGTAATTACATGGTGTTTGAAATGGTGACGGCGGTGCCGCCTTTTCTTGCTGCCGTCAATTACAGGAATGCATCGGTCTATAGGGCGAAGACCGACGGCAGTGAGCTTACATTGGTGGGGACAATGGTTAACTCAACTGGACTGAGTACAGACGAACCACGCGTGAATAATCCTTTGTGGTCTCTTGATGGGCAGTTTTTAATGATGTCGGTCGGCGTGTCTTCGGCCGCAGTCATTTTCTGGGAACAGAGCTACAGCTCTGTTACTGACGACTATGAGCCGTTATTCATCACCGATGTCATCGTTGCCAATAGCGAGGGTTTTATGTATCTGTTGCCGAACTACGCTACCGATGTAGTGTTCTTGAACGGCCAAGCCCGCCCAACCGTTGCGTATAACAATAGTGGCGCGCCAGCTCCTTATCCGGTTTCAGCGCTGCATATTGAACCTGGCGCAGTTTTAGTTGAAGCAGTAGAGCGTTTGCCGGAGGCGATTATCACGCCGTCTGGGCAAACGGGCTTTCTGTTATATCTTAAAGACAGCTACGAAGACGCTTTCGATAATAATTTTACGGTTATGGCATTTGATGCGAGAACCGCACAGGAGCGGGTTCTTTTTCAGGTGGCGGGTAGAGACTACGATGATGCTTCCTATTTCGGCGTTTCCAACAGCAACCAGTACTTCGCAATGTGGGACCGCCAGTCTTACGACGAGATGTATTTGCGCGTTTTTGACAGTGCCGGCACAGAACTGACGTTTTTTGAGATGGTTTACTATAACTCTGGAACCAAGGGCAGGCGATTATTATCAGCACCACAATTTTCCCCGGTGAACGATAGCTTGTTGCTGTACCGGTTTGTGGATGAAGAAACTGATCAGGCCGGGTTTGGGGTTCTTGACTGGACAACCGGCAAATACAGGGTATTAGAGACAAGTGATGTCCAGTCGGTGGCCTGGGCGCCAGATGGGTCAATAGTAGCGAGTCAGGATAACAATGTTTACTGGATTGGTTATGTAAACAAGGAATTCACCAACTCGCAGCTGCTGTTTTCAACACTGAACCCTGCTAGTTATCTGAATGTACATCCGAGCGGGGAAAAGTTGGTGTACGTTATGTCGGGCCATGTGTTTCATTCCAACATGGATGGCACCGGCACGTTTCAGATTACAGCCCCATCAACCGGGTTTGAATCAAACCCTGTTTGGTCACCCGATGGTCGCAATATCGCGCTAATGAAAGGTGAACGGCGGTATGTCGTCTCAGCGGAGTCGCGCAATTTACGGATCTATCCGAACGTTTCGGAGAATACCAGCAGACTGCAGCACGTTACCCGGGAAGGTTCTAGCATCGGTTACTGGCGCCCGTAGATTCTGAATCATTAATAGCCTTGAGTGATAGCCTTAAAGGCTGTCAATCGCACACATCAATGTCGAGAATAATGTGGCTGGTGATAGTCAATTTTTCTGCGGCGAATTAGTGGTTTTCTGTTCCTGGATGCGATTAGCAAAAGCCGGGTAACAATTCTTGATTAATAGATTGGTGGCATGAGGTACACACCAATGTACGACTGTATTCATTGTTGCCTGACAAACCTGCTGGCGAACAAGTCAGGCCATTCTCCGCAGAAATACGCATAGCAAGTGATCCAGGAAAATAGTGTACTTCTTTGGTTTCGATACATCGAAAAACGCTGATTTCTATTGATTAAAAGGCTAAAATCTGGTCTCCTAGCACCGGTTCACTCGCTCTTGAGAAGCTCATTCCAATGTCACAAGATCCAAAGATTATCAGTATCTGTAATTCCAAAGGTGGAGTAGGGAAATCAGTCGTTACCCTGATGGTCGCCACTGCCATCGCAGAGCAGAAAAACAAAAAGGTGCTAATCATCGATTGTGACTCTCAAGCAACCGTGCTAGCGATGTACGAACGGGAGGTTGAATACTACCCGGACGACACGCCGCTAATTGAAGTTGAGGCCCTGAGTCCAAGAAGAGTCGCCACATTCCTGAAGCGCTTTGGAGGAGATTATGATGTCATCTTCATTGATATTCCGAGAATGACCGACAAAAAAGCAGACAACCCTACAGTGATGTTGCTCTATAACTGTGACGGTATTTTGGTGCCGGTGATCGGGTCTGAGGTGGATGCCATGGCTACCTGGGAATTTCTCGAAATTCTGGAAGAATGCGCAGACTACAAAGCCGAGATGGAAGAAGAACTCTCCACTTATGGCTTCATAAATCGAAGAAATCAGCGCAAAAGCAATGCGGAAACCGAAACCGAACTGCGTCAGGCCGGGTTGAAGATGTTCAGTAACTCGCTTTCTGATTTGCGAATTTTCACCACACCATCGGTGTTCAGTTCACCATTGAGTTCCGCTGAAGGGCAACGCAGATTCGAACCGTTCTTTAAAGAATTTTGTCGTAAGTTCAAAGTGTAAATCGATTGGCGAATGAGTCAGCATTCTGCCTGAGCATAACCTGGCAAAACGGGGTGTCTGAGAGTCAGGGCAAATTTGCTGCGGTTCTGGCCACCAGGGGTTCTGATAGCTTACGACCATTTACTGAGAGCTTGTTCCTGGTTGAGGGGTTGAGCAGCAGTGAGAAAGAGGGACAGACCATAACGAGCCCGTCCCTTAATCATCTTTCAGTTTTATCTGAATCTATAATTCTAAGCCAAGTGCTTTTATAGTAGAAAGCGTAAGACCACCTTGAGCAAGATTTTCATCTTTCTGAAATTGCTCAAGTGCGTTAAACATGTCTTGATCAATCACACCAGGTGTTTTACCCATTTCATAGCCTCTTTCACCCAACGCTTTCTGAATTGAAGAAATAGCGTCTGTACTCACGTTTGTTTCACACAGTACTGGGCGCCATTCGAGACGAGCATCAGCAGTCTTGATTGTTTTGGTGAAAGTCTGGCTTTTAGCCGGAATAGGGGTTCTGGTGATCACTGCATCTGAAACAAGCTTTTGGACCGTGACATCTTCATAAACCGCTTCTACCTCTTTTGCTTCAAATCGTCCGGGTGTTTTAACCAGAGTCTGTTCAAACTTTTTGACTACCGGCAGTGTTTCTTTCAAACAAACTACCTTGCCTGTGTGCTCACCCATTTGGGCATCATCACCTGGCGCGTCAGCGGCCCAGCTATAAGTGGGCTCACCAAGTGTTTTAAATACCTCAACAGTTTCAAAGGTCGCAGGCACAGGTTCCCGAACCTCTTGGGCATCTTGCTCTAGTAATGAAATATCAAAGGATTTGGTTGCCTGAGCGACAGGAATTAATGTTGCGACCGGTGCTTTTTCCACGACCTGTTTGGAAAATTCTTTATAGACGGCAGGAATTTCAACCCGGCACATGATCTCACCTGTGACGTTGTCTATCTTTTGTACGAGGCCCTCACCTTTTTTCCAAACTGATTTAGCCGGCTCAATCAGTACTTTTTCCTGAACTGTTTTAAAAGTAACAGGTTTTGTAAGGTATTTATTGGATTTAGGTTTGATCACTATTTCCTTTTTACTTGAAGTAAAACTCGCGGGCACAACTTGAAGCGTCTCACTCGCTTCTGTGATCAGAATTTTCTCTAAATTTTTCTGAATAGTCGCAGGTTTATAATGTTCATAGAAGCACATTCCTGGTTTGGCTTTACTCAGGTCATGGCCAGCACTTTCGATCTCAGTTAAATCGCCTTTACTGGCAGACATGTTGCTTTCGATACCACCGCGAACCCAGTCTGTACTGCCCTCTATAACCACAACAGATGTTTCGGCAGTTTCATATTCTGGAGCAATTGCGGTGATGGTGGTTGATGCTTCTTTTGTTACTACCCGTTCGGTCGCATCAGCAAACTTTGCAGGTACAACAAGTATGTTTTCGGACGCTTCACTGACCGGTGATTCGATTGATTCGGTTTTGTAGCTTGGAGGTACAAGAACCTTGGCGTAGCATTCGCCTGCTTCTGCTTCTGGCAATACATCTGCTATGGCGTTTGCAGTTACAGTTGTTGGCACGAATAGAGCCACGCTGATTGCAGCACCTGCGAACGTAGCGCTGACAAATTGTTTGTTTGGTATTGGTTTGCCCATTAGGGTCTCCTTCTTAATGGTACCTGCGCAAACCTACAATTTTTTATCTATGCAGATTTACATGGTTAAAAGCCACAGCATTGCTGAACATGAAATGTATGAAAAATACCGATTAAAGTTAAGCAAAGACGTATGTGCAACTCGAGTCACTTTCAGCTATCTAATCGTTAGCTTAAGCGCATGCTAGCACCTGAAACCAACGATTCATTAACCACAGTGCAAGCTAATGTTAACGACTGCAATCAAATGTTAATTCCGTAAATGTGACCGGCCAAAGTATTGGAAAACAGTGGCAAAGGCTATACGAGGGTTGGTCTGGCCGAGGTGTTCAATCTTTGTTTGGTTTATTGAATAAACGCATTCTTGCCGATGTTATCAGTAAGAATACTTTTACTGACGAGATAAACGTGATTTAACAGCATGTTCCATTGCGTACCGTACAACACACAAACAACGCCAGAAAATGCCTGGCCTGTGCAAACTGCGCCACACCTGGTGCTTGATAAACAAGGTTTTTGACAGTTCGGAACGACCTTGCTTTGCCAAACGTTTTATCTCTTTTGACGCGACATACCTAAGATAGCGCCTGACAATAGGCCAATCTTGATCTGGTATTCGCTCCAACACGTGCTCTGGGTCATCAATGAAGGGTATTATTTGAGGATTGTCCTGACGTGCACTGGTTAAACCGGTGTCAAGGATATGATAGACAAGGCACTTGCGGTCAGAATGCAACACAGGGTAGTTCCAGCAGAGTAGAAATCCCAATATGCCGTCTTCGCCGTAGGTACAGTGATTTTTTTCGTAAAACCCACCCATTGATTTAACCAGCTCGCGTTCTGCCAGTACAGTGGCCATTTGTGCAGCGCTTTTACGCCTGATCTGTTTTACCGTTGCCTCTTTGTTAATAGGAAACACAGTGAGTTTTGGTTCTGCAGTTTGTAAAGCAGGTTTTGGCGTCAAGGGGTCAGCGCTTCTGTGAGACTTACAAATAAAAACAGGTATATCCGGATACGCCTGCAAACTGCTTATGGCGTGCGAAAGAAAATCAGGCTGCCATTGGTCATCGGCGTCCAGAAAAGCAATCCAGCGGGCAGTTGACGAAAGCATACCTGCATTTCGGGCTGCACCCGGCCCTGCATTTGACTGGTCAATAACCCGCACCGCAGGATGGTCGAAACTGTGGGCAATAGCAGAAGTGTTGTCTTCACTGCCGTCATTGACGATAATAACTTCAGACGGAGATAGCTGTTGGTCAAGCACACTTTGCACCGCTGAACCCAAATGCGACTGTGCGTTATAGGCTGGAATAACCACGGAGATATCGGCAGGTGTTGCCGTTATGTCGTCAACGTTAGTGATCAAATTGCACTACTCGAGTTACTAGAAGCCATCTTAATGTCGATCTTGCACGTTGATCCAAACGGGACGCGTAGCCGGCTGCTCCGAGACCCGCTTGCCCAACACATGCCTTGCCTGTACGCACAATGGCTCGGCCGCCCTCCCCATTTTGAGGTGGGTTCTAGTCGCGATAGAACAATATATTGCTACTGTTTATCTGGTGTTGAAATTTGAATCCGTAGTCTTTAAGCACGTTTTCGATATCTTCTCTTGAATAGGGAAACTGTTCGGATTCCAGTAGCTCATCAGAAAACATTTCGATGCATAAATGTATTTTTCGCGTATTGGTCAGTGTTTTTTCCGCCCCTAATAGCGCATTCAATTCCGAGCCCTCAATATCCATTTTTACAAGCGTTGGCGATGGAATATCAAGACTGTCCAGTGTAACAATTTCTACAGTCTCCTTGCAAATTGACGGGCCTCTATCCTTTAGCACACCATCAAATGCATCCAACGCATAGGAGCCACCGTAGTTGGACGGGAAGGTTGCGAACTCAAGGGTAGCCGGTTCCTTGCCAACACCGATATTAAATTTATTCGCTTGGGGCGCATTCTTAGTCAGTAGCGCAAAGTTGCGCTTAATCGGTTCTATCGAATATACCTCTGCGTCAAAGAGCGAGAAAAAACGGCTGTGATTCCCTATGTTAGCGCCCACATCTATGACTCTGTCAAAGGATGTTTGTTTGAGCAAAAAATGCAGTAAAGGTAATTCATAGAATGTTTTTCTTTTTCGGATGGAATCCGATATGTAATCACCGCTTTCATGCAGGTGCATCGGGTATTGCCGATAGACAGGTGAGAAATATTTCAGGAAATTCTTATTAAACTCTGACTTGATACTCATGCGTTCTTCCGCTTTCCGCGCATGATCGCGCTAATTAGTCACTATGCTCACAAATTGATCTGTTTGCTGATTTGGTTGAGTCAGCGCTCGCAGATATCGTGGAAATTAAACCGAGCTATAAATCGCAATGGGGTCTGATTTCCCACGTACAGCCGTGGATGCAACCCGAAGGCTACCTGATTTTGTGTTTTTATTTTAAGGCATTTGCAAGCTCGAATGTTTAGTCGACGCTTTGCCGTTTCAGAATTCGGCCAGTGCGGCTCAAAATGTTAATAATGGAGAGTATTGAGCCGCTATGCAGCCTTTTTGTCGTACTGAGTTCTATTTTCGATTTCTCGTATAATCTCAGGGAGTTCGGTGCCAGCAACGGGTTTGGAATAGTAGTATCCCTGTATATACTCCACACCAAGACCAATCAGTTCAGTGAGTTGTTCTTCAGTTTCAACACCTTCTGCTATGGTTTCCAGATCAAATGCCCGACCAAGCTGTACAACAGAGTTAGCAACTGATTTGGTTGGGTCTGTTTCACTCATTGTGTCAATGAACACCTTATCGATTTTGAGTATATCCAACGGGAGATCTTGCAAATATTGCAGTGATGAGTAACCGGTGCCAAAGTCATCGACGGCGATCTTGATGTTGGACGCACGTAATTTTTGCAAAATTTTCACTACGCGGTCGATGTCTTTCATCACAATACTTTCTGTTACTTCGAGCTCCAGAAAGTGGAGTTTGAGGTTATGTCGGGTTAGTGTGTCAATTATCCCTTCGTAAAAATTGATCTGGTTAAACTGTTGCGGAGAAATATTGACCGCCATTCTCAGGTCTGAAAAACCTTGCGCGTGCATTTGTGACAGTTGACGGCAAGCCTCATCAAGTACCCAGGAGCCCAATTCCGCAAGCATGCCGGCTTCCTCAGCTATGGGAATAAACTCAGCAGGTGAAACCAGTCCTCGACCCGGATGATTCCATCGGATGAGTGCTTCAACGCAAGACACGTGACCGTTTGACAGGCGAATTTGTGGTTGGTAGTTCAGTTCAAATTGTTGCTCGCGAATGGCAACTTGTAGGTCTAATTCGGTCTGGACACGTTGATCATAATCAGACAACATACTTTCATCGTATTGACACACGTTCTCGTTGCCAGCAGTTTTTGCATTGTACATTGCGATATCTGCACTTTTTAGAAGTTCATTTGCACTTTTACCGTTGTCAGGAAATACTGAGATGCCAATGCTTGAATCGACGGTAAGTTTCACTCCGTTGATTTCAACTTCTTCCTTTATACATTTAGTTAACTCTCGTGCCGAATCTATCGTAGATTGATAGGATTCAACCTGTTTCAATAGCACGGCAAATTCATCGCCGCCAAGTCGGGCAGCCGTACCATGCGGTTCACATTGCGCTTTGATGCGGTCGGATATTTTCTTCAGCAGTTCATCGCCAATACTGTGTCCATAAGTATCGTTAATCGATTTGAAACGGTCCAAGTCAATTAATAGTACTGCGCAATGTACATTTGTATGGTGAGCGTTGTCGACGGCTGTCTTTAAAACTGATTCAAAGTGATGCCGATTTGCCAAGTTTGTAAGGCTGTCATGATACGCAATATGTTGAATTGCTCGGGTCAATTTAAGTGAAAGGAGAGCCGTTATCAGGCAGGCGAACAGTATTGCAGAGTCTATCGTTAGCCGATTTGCTCCTTTAACCTGTCCTTCAATGGCTATGCTGTGTAATTCCTGATTTGCGGCTATAGCTAACTCATCAAGGCTGGTTAAATAGTTCGATACAACGTTAGGCCAGGTAGTTTCTGCCGACAGGTTTTGGCCTGAATTGGTTGTGTTGAAAAGCAGTTTCGCTCTGACTGGAAGGTACTGAGTTGTATAATTTGTATGTACCCTAGTTATGCTGTTCGAAATATCTTTCGATAAATCTATCCTTGCATTATATTGATAAATAATTTGGTGAAGTCTGCTCAGTTCAGTATGTAGAGAATTTCGATCACTAAAAAGACTGCCATTGTTGCTAATTTCGTTCGTTGACACCTCTGACAGCAGCGCAATTTCCTTTTTGGCGGATTCGTTTAGCTGAATCACATTGTTAAAGAAATTCTGTAAATCGATGGTAATCATCTCGTTATGGCGCGGTATAAAGCTAGAGCTGTTATTAAGTTGCTCAATAGTGCCGATCAAAAATGAAAATTCCTGGAACAGTATGGTGCGAATTTCCGTATCACGCTGATCAAGCGGTAAAAGAATTTGTTCTGCTGAATATTGCCGGTAGACTTGTAGTCTGCTTCTGCTTTTATTTAATGATTTTTTCCAGTCCGATAGTACAAATGAGGAGTGATTGTATCGAGCCACAAGGTCGTCATTGGTGTGATTGTGGACTGCTTTCTCGGTTATTGCATCGAGCTGTGAATCAATGGATTTGTGCGAGGAATTAATCTTCGCCTGTTCAGTGGCTCGAATTATTCCGGGATAACTAAAAGCTGCATTGAATAAATTTCTTTCATTAGCCAAATCAGAAATAGTTATTCGGTAAAGCTCAGCTTCTTCAACATTCCTTTGCATCAAAGCCGCATCTTTTTTTTGCACAAACGCGTCGTACCAGAAACTAGTAGTCATCCACAGTAGTAGCGCAATAAGAACTGCGTTAATCAATAAAAAGTATCTTCGTACTGAAGTTACAGACAGTGGCATTCAAACATTCCGATTAGTAATAGTTGCAGCAAGGAATTAGTTTGCTTTTGGCTGTTGGCAAAATTGGCCGAATAGGTAAAAACAAAGCAGCGCTTCGAAGTAATAGCGGCTGTTTTAACTGGAATTACAGTGGTCAAAGACTTTCGAATAGTTAGCTGGTTTTGTTTGCTGGTCGTAGTTAACAGTAACGAGTAAGTCGGTTTGGTCCGGTGTTCAGCGGTGTTGAAGCGTAAAGTAACCCTGTTAAAGGCGTTAGATTGTTCTCACTCTGGAGTCTTTAACAACCCGGTAATTTGTCCATTTTTGTGAACTGACATGACTGCCAGTCGTTTCTGTAAAAAAGAACATGGTAGTAGTGTCTGAGGTGAGCTGGAAATCATATTCACCAGCGACCAACCGATGAGGGAGAGTTACTGACACAATCTGGTTTAGCTTAATTCAACTTATAATCTATTCCAACAATATTAACGTTGGCCAAGACACGCCACCGAGATATTATTCAAAGACGTCTGCGGATGACTTTTTTAGGCTAAATTGTTTGCCGGTAAAAATATCTGCACTCAATGTTTTAATATCGTCCAACCATTTATTTGTTTCGGTGCACGCACCTTTGGCTAGATTGTCGGGTCGGCATGCAACTGCCTCATCATTCTCCACATAAAAGTGCATTCCGTATATAGGACGAATGAGCTTGTCGGTTGGATTTGATGTCCAGTCAAACATACTGCGTGACGGAGCATCAAGCAGAGATAAAATAAGTGAAGGCAGGCGATAAAGTGGTAAATTTCCTGTTTGAAGTGGGCCACGTTTTCCATCGATAATGATCAGGGGTGTAGTTGACAAATACCTGAACATTTCGTCGGTAAAGTCGTCTCGATCAGGCATCATTTTTCCTATGTCGGTATACACATCATAGTTCTTGCCCAAATATGGCAAATGGTCGCCAAATATAACGATAAGCGCATCGGGATCGTTGCTGCGCAGTGTTTTGAGCATGGCCATCAAGTCGCGTGATTTGTAGTACACGTGATTAAGATACCCTTTCAAAAGCGCGGACTCTTTTCCCGATTTAACTTTGTTGGGATAATTGTCGTTAGCGGGGTAGGGTAGATGACCATGAATAGTCAGCATATAGTTAAAAATGGGCGCCTTTTTTTCTTTTTCGATCTTGTTAAATACCTGGTCGTAAAAACTATGGTCCAGCACAAAGTTGCCCATAGCATCACTGGTGTCAAACTCTGCTTTACTCCAGTATTGGTCAAATCCAACCAGATTGTATGCAAGTGTTCTGTTCCAGAATCCTGCCACATTAGGATGCGAGGCAATGCTTTCATAGCCTAAGGAGCTCAACACCTGTGGAAGACACGGTACCCTTTTTCGCAACCAGCCTTCAAAAAATACGGCGTTTTCTGTAACCGGAAATCCACACAGCGATTCAAATTCTGCGTTCGCTGTATAACCACCAAACACGGGCGCCATAATGGTACTTCTGTTAGTGCTATCCCATAGGTCAGTGAAGTCAGCGGGTAGTGGATCCTCTGGCACCCATTCCTTACCGAGACTGTTAGGGTCGAAAAACGATTCGAGCACAACCATATGCACGTTGCGCATTTGGTTTGCCGGAATTTCAGGTTTGGCGTAGGTAGTATCAATGCTGACATTGTTGACGGCTGTAGCCGAAGGAGTTTTACCAACTTTGGACAAGGTGCGAGCAGTCTCTTGAACAATATGTAAACCCAAGCCTCTGCGTCGAAAGTTCTCTGGTTGGTTCCAGACAGAGTTACCAAATTTTTTATCTAGCGTGGTTTTCAGTTCAGCGCTGTAAAGTACTCCTACTGGTATGCAAAACGCCAGCAATGCAAAAGTTGCCCACGTTAACCGCCGCCGCCATCTTGTTAATGCAATGAGTATTAATAGCGGCAATATCGACGCTGCGACGACAGCCCAAAACAAATACCCGTCCCAAAGTATGAACAGGTTCTTGACGTTGATAAAGTCATCTGGGCTTAAAGGCGTACCGAGGACAACCAGTTTTAACGCGTTACTGAGCTGGAGCAAGACAACGATGACAGTAGTTAGAATTACGGCTCTGAGCGCACTTTGAGTCAGACCCAGGCAAATTAAGCTGACGACCAGGTTGCCGATGTAATCGCGAAACCAGTATTTATCGATTAATTTTAGTTCCAGTGTCGCATCCAGCGACATACGAAGAACGAGCGTTAGTGCAAGTGTATACAGCACTACAATCAGCAGTGCCTTGAGAGAAGAAGCTGACATCAATTGGGCGATATTTTACTTGTGACTGACGGTGTTGCTGCAATTGGTTGAACAGCGGCTAACAGAGAGACATCCCTATGTGGCTGAATGAACCGTGCAGGTAAGCTTGAGTATGCACTGACGAGGGATACGCCCACGGCCGACAAATAAGGGATGCTTTGAACCAACAGCAGTGTTACCCATAATTGTGTGTCGAGCAGGTAGAAATCATAGCGCGTTGTCATAAACACTGCAGCTAATATGAGTGCTATTGCCAGTAATAGCTCTTCACGTGCATCACCCAGTGCTTTAGTAAAGGTATGTTGTTCTGCGCGTTTGGGCGTTCGAAAGAAACCAATATCTTTTGTGTAGAGCCCAGCAAGCATTGCCCTGGAAATAGTATGTGAGACAGCCAGACCGGATAAACCAGCCGCTATACTTTGTAGCAAGCTCGCATTTAACCTTACGCGATACAGCATTAACATTTTGATTAGCTTGAATACAAAAAAGCCAATTGGAATAGCGCTTAAGATCACCTCAGGCGGTGAGTACTTGTAAGGCATGTAAGCCATCATGATGGCGTACGAAAGCGCAATTAAATTCATTAACAAACAAAAACCATCGGCTATCCAAGGTAACCAACCGGCCACAAAATGATACCGTTGAGCCGAATCCAGCTTTGATTTATTCAGGCCAAGCAAACAGCTGAGGTGATGGCGCATGATTAATACGGAGCCGTAAGCCCATCTGAAGCGTTGTTTTTTGAAATCGATAAAGTTATCTGGCATTAACCCACGGCCATACGATTTTGCGACATATACTGCACGGTGACCATCTGCAAGCACACGAAGACCAAGTTCTGCATCTTCAGTAATGCACCAGTTTGACCAGTCACCAACTTTATGCAGTGTGTCTCGGCGCACAATTGTCATTGTGCCGTGTTGAATAATAGCATTGCGGACATTGCGGTTAACCATGCCAATTCCGAAAAAACCTGCGTATTCGCAATAGATCATTGCTTTGAAGGCGTTTTCATCAGCGTCGCGATAGTCTTGCGGGGCTTGAACAATTGACACGGATGAATCGGTGAATTCTGGCATGCAATCTTTTAACCAATCCGGATGAACTGTGTAGTCGCTGTCGATAACAGCAATGAATTGCGCTGCGTCATCCGTTTTTGAAATTGCGTAATTCAACGCACCCGCTTTAAAGCCTGGCAATGGGTCAACGTGAAAAAATTTGAATGTATCTTTATGTTGTTCACACCACTGCTGCACTGGCTGCCACACGGAGGAGGCCTGGGTGTTATTGTCTACAACAATGACTTCAAAATTGTCGTAGTCCAGTTGTCGTAATGCGGTGAGCGTCTCAATAACCATTTCCGGGGGTTCATTGTAAATCGGTAAATGGATAGACACCCGAGGTGAAGCCGCGTTTGGTGTAGCTAACCTAAGTGGTCTGGACTGTCGCCCGCGCCCCCAAAGAGACTCTGCCCACTCGTGCGCTTCTGCAAGGATCACGATGGCAACACCGCTGGCCGCGATCATAAGTCCTATTGCAACCACAATTTGTTCACCGGTCAGATACTTACTGGAGTAGTCGTGTATTAGCCAAACCACCAGGCTTGAAATGAGAAAGGAGACCAACACTAAAAAACCGCGCCCCTTATGAACCAGGCCGCGACTGTCTCTGAGAACAAACGCTAAGATAAAAATAGCGAACGCCAGGGAAAATGCGGCTATAGCTGGCCATTCGGGAATAGGGGCAACAGGTGCATTGAATGGGAATTTAGTTTCTCGTTTTGTATTGTAAATGCCCCAATACCGACCCACCGTGCCTTCCTGTGTTTTCCAGACCTGGTCAAAAGCCTCAAGCAAAAAATAGGACACATCGTTGAGTTCTGCCTCGTACAGAAAATGACGCAGGAATTTAGCTTGATTTTGCATAGAAGGCACAGCACCACCACGCTGCCGCCCTTCACTTGGCCAGCCCACCTCACCGATAACGATACGTTTATAGGTGAACTCTTCCTGGAGTTGTTTGTATCGGTTAATTACGTATTCCGGAGCGCTGTCGACTGGAATACCTTCCCAGTAAGGCAGTATGTGCGCAGCCACGTAATCTGCAACTTTGGCGAGTTCGGGGTATTTGAGCCAGTTATCCCAGGTCTCACCGGTTGTTACCGGGACCGGCCAGGCAAACACACGGATTTCGCGCATGTAGTTTTGGAGTTCTTCGACGGTTAGCTCTTGGCGTAGCAATACCTCGTTGCCGACAACAATACCTGTGACATTCGACCCATACGCCTTGTAAAACGCTTTGAAGCGCTCTATTTCAAGGCGATTTTGTTCCAGGTCGTCGGATAACCAGATGCCAATAGTGGCATTGATGCCAACCGAGCTTGCCAGAGCGGGCACGTGTGCCAGTGAGTCGGCCACAGAGTAGGTGCGAACCGACTGAACCTTGCCGGACAGGAGCGCTAAATCGTCGTGAATTTGTGAGACATCAGGGTACTGAGATGCCTCGGGTGATTGATTGGCACGAAAAGGTGAAAATGATACGCCTTGAATGGTTTCAGGCCAGATTGGTAAATTGTCAGGTCGATTTAGAAGCGCCCACAATGAAACAAGCAGGGCACCGACCATTGCAATAATTATCCAACAAGCTCTGTCCATGAGTTCTGTAAATAACCGCCGTTCTATTGTTTAAAGGGAAATGTGGTCAGCATTCTTATAGGCTTTGCGCTGTATTTCAACGGCCGGGAACTTACAAGGGAGTAAATTGCCAACGATAAAATTGGCAAGTAACCTGGCGTCGATAAGACCGCTGTTAACGAAAGCTCGAGTTTTATAGCTTAAACGATTAATTAGTTACTTATGATAGGAAACGTAAACCTAGGTTAATTACGATTCTGAATGAAATTTTTTAACTGATTGGTAAACGTATTTTATACTGTTCAGGTAACCCCACGCCGGCTGCCGGCTAGCGTTTTTATTCACAAGAGTTTTTCTGAATATCAGATTCCAGCATTACTGTGACGCAGTCGATATGCGCACGCATCGATAGCGTGTTTACACTAATGGCTAGAGTAAGGAAGGCTGTGTTAGTTCCGTAAACGGTTATTTCTTTCGGTTACTTCAGACCGGGTTGCCAGCCATCCGGGGCAAGTTCAAAACCACTGAATTCAAAACCAGGGCTAACCGTGCATCCCACCAACACCCAGCCTTCGATCGGCACCGATTTTTGCCAATTGTTCTGAGGCACTATCAGCTGCGGCCTCTGTGAAGCAGTGATATCTGGCCCTAGAATGTCTACGTTGCTTTTTTCACCATCGTACTGATGCAGCTGCATGGCAGCGCCCGCGTACCAGTGCCAAATTTCCGTCGAATCCACCCGGTGCCAGTGACTGTGTTGGTGCGCTTCCAGTAAAAAGTAAATGGCAGTGCCGCAGGCTCTGGGTTGGGCAGCGTCTCGCCATGTTTCTGCATACCAGCCACCTTCAGGGTGCGGCTGCATTTTGAGCGTACTAATGATTTGTTCTGGATTCACGTTGTGATTATATCTTTACAGGATTCAACTGGTTCGATTGATTGTGTATAGGTAAAGCTGTAATGCCCCAAAGGGGTGCCCTAAAACGCGTAATATTACCGGGACGAGACTGTATATGAGCAGTTAAGCTGTTTGCCAAACCTCTATAAGCAACGCATATACAGGTCTGTTGACACAATGATATTTTTTTTTCGGTCTTTAACTTTCATTTTTACTTTCTCAGCAGCGCTGTTTTCGGCTTCAGCATGCACCGGTAATTTGCCGCTAGGCGGCGGTTCAAGCGGCGACCATGCCGCCACACCTGCCGTGATTGAAAATGAATTAACTGAAACAATACGGCTTTCGATAGCACTGCCTCAAACCATAGCACCCAAAACGCCTACGCTGTCGGTACAAACTGGTAGCGAGAAACTACCACAATCGGTTATTGCACAATATGACGAAGCGGCATCTACCTGGATAGCCGATGTTGATGTACACCCAGGAGAGTCGACAGAGTTTATTGTCACGTTGTCAGATAAAGTAGGTGAGCAGCCACTGACGGTTGCGCAAGCCTCAAAGGTTGTAGCCATACCGGTCGATATCGAGCAGTTTAATCTGGGAATTTCGAGCGATGAGTACAATCTGTCATTCGATGCCGACGCCGATGGCCAGTCAAATTTAACCGAGATAACAAACTCAACCAATCCGTTCGACTCCAGTGACCCAGACGACGATTTGGTGAAAGTCGAAGTGAGCGTTAAATTCGAATTTCCTGGCGGCACGGTGGACAGTGCGACATTCATCCCTACCGCTTTCTTAGATGGTAAAGAGCTGACATTGTCGTTCGATGACGGCATTGATGAGCGCGAACAGCCAGTCAGTGACGCTGAATTTGATAAGGCGCTGAGAAAGTTTGGTGCGCTATCACAAGCAATTGAAAATAAGGACGTCGACGCACTGGAACGCCTTGCAACTTCATCTCAACAGAGTGATTTGTTCAAAAGACTGATTAATAATAATTATGAGCGAATAGAGGTTTCTATCGGAGACATTCGTTTGCGCGATATAGATAAAACTGTAATGGGCACGCTGAATATAGATTCTTTGGTCCATCCGAACGGTGATCGAAGTTCGCTTTCGGAGAAATACGTCAGCCGCACTATCACCAGTCGCAAAGTCAATGGTGATTGGTCAAAAATCGAATGGTAGTTTAGGTTTAGCGCAGCGATTTCTGCGCTTGCGTCAAATTCAGTACTCACCCGTCAAAAGCAGACGTCAAATTAACGGCTAGCCAGAAAACATGGCACAGCAACTGCACGACAGTCCAATCAAAAGTTGTGTTGGGCAAAGCTATGCTGCAGTCTCGGAAAGTCGTTTTTTTTCTGTTGTTCTTCCTTTCCGGTTTTTCTGGATTGATCTATCAGTCAATCTGGAGTCACTATCTGAAACTTTTCCTTGGTCATGCGGCTTACGCTCAGACGCTGGTGCTGGCCATTTTCATGGGTGGCATGGCGGTTGGCAGCTTTGCCAGTGGCGCATTGTCTCAACGATGGAAACGACTGCTCATTGGTTACGCCGTTGTCGAGGCCATTATCGGACTTTTGGCCGTTTTATTTCACACCGTTTTTATTGGTGTTACCGATTACACTTTTACTAGTCTGCTTAGCGGTATGGGTGACAATCCAACACAAGTTGTGTTGTTGAAATGGGGTGTCGCGTCGTTACTGATATTCCCCCAATCGGTATTACTGGGTATGACGTTTCCACTGATGGTTGGCGGAATACTCAGACACTTTCCAGACAAGCCTGGCTATACCTTGTCCATGTTGTATTTTACAAACAGCTTCGGTGCTGTATTTGGTGTTCTGACCAGTTCTTTTATATTAATCACCAAGCTTGGATTACCCGGCACCATGCTTACTGCTGGCTTGTTGAATATTTTGCTGGCACTGGTTGTCTGGGGTTTGGCAAAAAATTATCCCGACCCGTTGCTGGCAGTCAAGCAGCCCGCTGAATCAATCGATTCATCAGCAGAGTCTGCGCCGGTTCTTCCCAGTGTTTTACTGCTTATAGCTTTGCTGACCGGTCTGTCTTCATTTATGTATGAAATCGGCTGGATCAGAATGCTGGTATTGGTGCTGGGTGGTTCAACGCATTCATTTGAACTTATGCTGGCTTCGTTTATTTTAGGCTTGGCCTTGGGTGGATTTTGGATTAGGAATCGCATTGAGACGTTCAAAAACTCGCGTGAGTTCTTGGGCTTTGTGCAAATTGCAATGGCATTGGCTGCAGTGTTGTCAGTATGGATGTATCACTACAGCTTTGATTTCATGAGCTTCGTCATGAACAGTATTCAAAAAAATGACAATACATACCCGACGTTTCTATTTTTGAGTGGATTAATCTCGGTAGTCATCATGCTGCCAACTACATTCTGTGCTGGTATGACCTTGCCGCTCATTACTCGCTTAATTATAAAAACCAATAAGCGTGAAAAAGGCATCGGATACGTGTACTCAGCAAATACTCTAGGCGCAATTGTAGGGATATTTTTATCAGTCCACGTTATTTTGCCCGTAATTGGCGTGAAAAATCTCATTGGAATTGGTGCTGCCATTGATTTAGCGCTTGGCCTGTATTTAATCCGGTTTACGCCAGCTAAATATTTTACATTTTCATCTCGTGGAAAAATGGTCGTAACATCAGCTATTGCCTTGTTCGCGTTGTCTTTCTTTTATGTTCAATTTGATGTGCGCCGCATGTCATCCGGTGTGTATAAAGCTGGGGTGGCATCACTGTCTTCTGAGATAATTTATCATGCAGATGGAAAAACAAGTTCAGTCACTGTCACACAATCGGAATCCATGCGCACTATAAAGAACAATGGTAAATCCGACGCCAGTCTGACAATGAATTTAAAGCATGATCGCAGTGGCGACGAAGATACTCAAGTATTACTGTCCGCCATTCCCCTGTTTCATTTGCCCGAGGCCAAAACTGCGGCGATAATCGGGCTCGGGTCTGGAATGTCAACCCATACCATTTTAGCAAGTCCTAATATCGAATCGGTCGATACGATAGAGATGGAAGCCAAGATTATTGAGGCCAGTCGAAGTTTTTTGCCGCTAGTTGATCGAGCCTACAACGACCCCAGAAGCCAGCTTCATATAGAAGATGCAAAAACCTACTTTTCGACTCACAATAAAGTGTACGACATTATTGTCTCTGAGCCTCCTAATCCTTGGGTTAGTGGCGTATCAACGCTGTTTTCGCAGGAGTTTTACAATCGAGTCAAGAAGCATGTTTCTGCTGACGGATTATTCGTACAGTGGATTCAGCTTTACGAAATTGACATCAATTTGGTATCTACTATTTTTAATGCGCTCGGCGAAGAGTTTGCAGACTATGTGGTCTACCGCGCTGGCTCTGGTAACTTGGTTGTTATTGCCAGTCCGGATAAAACAGTACCACCGCTTACCACGGGCGCAATGGAGTTTAGTGAGCTTACGACACTACTAAAACGGATTGAGGTTGAAAATATCCCTGATATTGCATGGAATAGAATCGCGTCAAAAGCATTGATGGCGCCGATGTTTGGCTATATAAGTGATGGCATCAATTCAGATTATTTTCCCATTTTGGATAGCGGAGCGCCACGTGCCCGATTTACAGGTGCTTCAGCGGCACAAATTACAAACCTTATTAACTCGTCGACGCCAGTATTAAAATTCCTTGATGCTAAGCAGGAGTATAACTCCAGTCAATACACATACAATAGAAACATATCTTCTCCAGCTGAGCGGCACTTATTGCTTATAATGCTTAATGAAATTTTAGGCAACACTGAATCCTATACAGGCAGCGATCACAGTGTGATCATTACTAGTAACTCGGCACACTTACTAGACTATGCAATGTCAAGCTGTGATAAACGTTCGGCATTGTTTGCGGTCAATGATTTTGTAAAATATGGCATGCGAATAAGTGCTTTGCTTACGCAACAGGAACAGCAGCCTTTATGGGACTATTTTGCCAACGCTGAGTGTGTGACAGGTGTTCACCAAGACGAAACTATTGCCAGTTGGCATAGATTGTTCAACGCCGCGAATCAAAGAAACTATATCGAAATGTCTGAATCAAGTACTGATCTACTCGCATCAGGTAATTACAGCAAAAACATTGAAAAGTTAAACTATTTAATCTCCATGGGGCTGCTAGGCGACATTATGAGTGGTGATATTCAAGCGGCGAATAACCGTTGGAATCAGTGGGGTGGCTCATTTGTTTCAAAGCATCAGATTGATTTGCCGCTAACGCTCATTCTTGCCAACATAGGTGCAGATACACAGCTTGCCGAGACTGAGACCGAACAATAGCGCCAACGGTAGTCTGGTGAATATGTATGGCGCGCACCTTGTGGCCCAAATGTGAAGGTTTAGCGGTCTGAAGTTTCGAAATGCCCTTGTTGTTGCCGGCTGGACCTGGAATTTATATCCAATTTGGCTGTGGCTGCGTATAAGTTGAAACTAACAAGGTCATTCCCCTATGAAAAGTCGATTCTTGCCTGTACTTCTGGGTTGTAGCCTGGTCTGCATCAGCACCAGTGCGTACGCAAACCTGCGAATCAAATTTGTTGAAAGCGCACCGAAAGATTGGTTTGCTTTGACCAATATGACCGATTGCGAATTCAACAATGTGCAGATGAGCATCGATTTGTCTAACAGTGCTGGCAAATTGATTTTCGACACAACGGCCAGCGGTGCCGGAGTGGAAGTGTTTCAACCGTTTGAAGTTCGTTCAGGTGATGTGGCATTAACGTCCAGCGATGAGGTCGTCGATGGTGACCGTACCTTAGCCGTTCTAATCAGTAGCTTGAAGCCTGGTGAAACCGCAAGCTTCACCATTGATGTTGATGACACGGCGACAAACAGCGAGCTGGGAATGATTCGCGTCAGTGGGTCGGAAATCACAGGTAGCGAAGTGGCAATCAGTATTGATGGTGAAGCAGCTATGGTTGGGACGTTGAACGAACGCGGTGAGCTCATTCTTGATCAGGCTGCGTGTGCCTAAGCTGTTTCGTTTAACCGGCACCATTACAATACGAGGCTTTGGGTCAAGCCAGCGATTACGACGTTTTATTTCAAAATGATTCCAGAGTAACTATTGATCGTGACAAGCCGAGATGCAGGCCGGAACATTATGCTCGTCTGCAAGACGCCATTGACTTGGCCATTGAAGCGGCCATTCAAATCGGGCAGTCAGCAAGCTTTGATAACAGCAACGGCAAGATTATCCTAACTGCCTGGCTTCATAGTTCTCTGATGCCGCTCGGCGTATCGAAGAGCTAGAAGCTCATGACGCTTTGCGCAGTAAATCCTGTACTTCAGGTTTTTCCCATATCTGCATAAATTTCACAAGCTCATGAGATGGTAGTGGGTTGCTGTAGTAATAGCCCTGAGCAATATCGCATCCGAATTGTCGAAGTAATTCACACTGTTGCAATGTTTCAGTACCTTCGCCCACCACTTTGAGGTTTATGTTGTGAGACATATTGATGATGCCTTCAACAAGCGCAGCATTGCTATTGCCTTCGAGTATGGTGGCGATAAAACTGCGATCAATTTTCAGGTAGTCAAATGGATACTGCTTGAGATAGCTGAGTGCCGAGTATCCGGTGCCGAAATCATCCAGCGATAGCTTAACGCCGTACTCGCTAAGGGAGCTGATATTCTGGTTCGAGATACTGTCACAGCCTATTAGAGAACTTTCGGTAATTTCTATGCCTATGCAGTCCGAGCTGATTCCATGTTCCTGGAATGCTTGTTCGACAGTGTTGAAAAAATTCTTTTGCGTTAGCTGTTGGCTAGCGACATTAATTGATACATTCAGGTTGAAGTTGTGATTATCCTGCCATTCGCGTGTTTGACGAGCAGCTTCAAACAACACCCAGTGACCAATTTCGAGAATAAGCCCTGTATCCTCGGCGAGTGGAATGAATTGATCGGGCAGAATTAAACCATCTTCTGGTTGAATCCAGCGTAGTAGAGCCTCAACCCCAACAACCTGATTGCTTGCAAGGTCGATTTGTGGCTGGTAATACAACTGGAACTGGTCTTTGGTCGATATTGCTGAACGAAGTTTTGACTCCAGCATTGCGTTATCTTTGTTTTGCATTTTCATTTCGGGGACGTAGAAGCATGCGGTATTGCGGCCGTGATCTTTGGCTGCATACATCGCAGTGTCAGCATTTTGCATTATTTGTTCCACACTTGATCCATCGTTGGGCACGACTGCAATGCCAATACTGGGCGAGATAGGCAAGTTGTACGTGCGGCCACCCAGAATGAATGGGGTTTTGAATTGTTGCAATATCTGGTTGGCGATATTAGTCTTTATCTGTTCGCAAAATCCTTCAGCTGCAATCTCGCTGACGGCGAGAAACTCATCGCCGCCCAGCCTTGCAACGATATTGTCCGAGCCAACAGCCTGCTTCAATCGTTGTGCGGCCTGCTGCAAGAGCTCGTCTCCTGCAGCATGTCCTAAGGTATCATTGACTTGTTTAAAATAGTCCAGATCAATCAGCATTACAAAGAACTGATGCTTTTCACTTGCATCGGAAATGACCTTACTCAAGTGATTGAGAATGTATCTTCTGTTCGGTAAACCAGTTAGCTCGTCATAATTTGCCTGGTGTGTCAGTTTGTCCTGAGTTTGCTGCAGTTCTTCTGTTCTTTCCTTGACTCGCAATTCCAGTTCAGCATTCATTTCGCGAATGCGAGTTTCTGCTTTTTCACGCTTGAGAACTTCACTATTCAGCCTCAAACGCCACATGTCAATAACTCGGTAAACTATCAACCAAAGAAACGCCCCCAAACAAAGACTAGCTACCACGCCCAAGACAAGGTTTCTAAAGCGGCTGTGGATAGCTTCATATTCTTGTTGACGTTGTTTTGTTATCAGTTTCAGCATGGACGCCATACCACTTCCGTAGCGGTTTTTTTGAAAAACATACTGGTGGGCATTGAGCACCGCTATTGCCGTTTTATTATCTCCGCTTTCAATAGCATTGATTGCCTTGGTCTCCATTTCAACCAATATTGCATTAGCATCTTCGGTCGACTTTGCGGCATCATGAACTGCTTTAGAAGATGAGAGTGCTAATGTGTTGTCAAAAGCGCGAGTGAGATCGACTTTAACAGCGTTGTAACGTCTAACCCATTGCCTGTCGCCGCTGTATGCCGCAAGTAAAGCAGACGAGGTTCGCTGCTCATCATAGAGAGTGATTTCAGCAGACAATGCCTGTAAAGCGGAACTGCGCTCTTCGTTTGCTATTGCATTCTGATAATAGTTGTAGAACATCAGCAAAACAACAGCAATAGTCGACACAGTGATGAAGGCTGCAAGCAATGTTATCTTTTTCGGAAATCGAGCAATCATCTTTCGTTCCGGTTTGCATTGATAAAACAAGCATTTTCGGCTCTGCACTCAAAATGGGTATCGATCAAGAGCTTCGGTTTATTTATCGGCGCAAATATGTATTTCTTTATAAGAGTGTGAGTTGCGTCACCATAGCTCGGCTAACGCCTGTGAAACCGCGCGTATTCAACGTCAGAATAAGGGCTGATGTAAACAGGAGAACCAATTTGTGTCTGGTATTTCAAAGCTTCTCAATTAAGAGTTTGTCCGGTTTGTTCTGAATTTGCCCCTATGGAGAAGTGATACAGGTGTAGCAAAGTTTCACAGCTGGTTCATGAATTGATACGGTTTTCCTGAATACTTGGAGATTGTTTTGGCTGCTCGCCAGGGAAAAGGCTTTAAATTAAGGCCTGTTAGGCGTACCGACTGCTTCGAATAAATTGGCCTCACGATTGCCTATAGATTAGTAAGAGTCTGTGGGAGACTGGTTATGAGACCGGTACACTGGATAATGGAGCTTTCAATTGATCAGCAGAAGGTTAACGATATCGATACGCTAATGGAGGAATTGGTCAGTGAAGCCGACCGAGAGATTGGAACAATGGCCCATGAG
>CALIMV010000481.1 GCA_938045275.1 uncultured Granulosicoccaceae bacterium | reverse complement strand
AGCATCGGTATGGCAAGTGATATAAAGCCAACAGCGCCCTTAACAAATAACAAGCCGTACCAGGAGTGGTGAGATCCTATTGGCATATACTCGACCATATGTGGGCCTCGCTCTACAACCCCATGTCCCCAGATGGGTGCTTCTCTGGCCCAGCGATCAACTGCGATACGCGCCAGTGCTGCGCGAACCCTGGAGGAGTCGACACGTGCCTGCGTAAACGCATCTACCATTTGCTCTACGAATGCCATTAACGGAACGACGATCAAGCTAAACAGAAATGTACCGACACCCATTGCATAAACAACGATTGGGCGAGTGGCATTTGAAAGAAACCAGGTAACTGCCCAGACACTTGCCAGACTGATTAGTCCTAATCGAGATTTTGACATCAACACAATTAAGATGCTCGCTATCATGCCAATTGCTTTCCACTTAATGTCTTTTTCCTGAAGCGCGAATATAAAGTAGAGATTAGCGACAAATCCGGCTGCAGGTGCCCAGGGTGTGAAAAATCGCCATCGAGGTGCGCCAGTGCCGGGTTCTAGTTCGTACAAGTTTAAAGAGAAGAATTCTGGTCCTGGTCCACCAAGCTTCAGGAGTGGTGAAACCCATATATTTTGTGGAAGACTTAAAACATACGCACCTACAAATACTGGCAATAGCAACAATGTGTGCAAACAAACGATGCATGCGGCCCTGTAGATAATTTCTGGTCGAATTGACAAGCAACCAATAAATGGAAACAGTGCAAGAAGGGCCCATCCTTTGGCCCATCCGATGGTTGATTTAATCGTAGCACCCACGCCTAAATTATGGTTTGCGTGACCAATCCAAAGAGCCAATAGCATGGTTGACATGCCCATAAACCAAATCATCACAGTGATGGGCAGTACCGGTACCACTTGTACTCGTGATGAATCGGATGGTCGAAGCCATGTCCACAAACCGTTTAAGAATAAAATCCAGGCCATGACAGGCACGACCAGGTACAACGCACCAATGGCGTAGAACCCGTAGGTTCCAACCATTGTGTACCAGATTAGTTTCTCTTCTGTAGTTTCCGGAGTAATTCGGTGCGTTTCCATGAGATCAACAGAGCGAGGCAGATTAATATTGAACCGATTGCCGCGCCTGCAATGGCAATGGGTTTAGTGAATTTGTCAGGGCTGTCATCGAGCGTAGGCGGCATCAACATTTGAGTCATTGGGTAAGACGCGTAGATATCTGAATTACCAAGATCAGACTTTGCTGCCGCTGACACATAGATGGCAGTAGCCACCTGGTGGTTGCGTTCAAGGTCTTCCAAAACTGCAGCAAGGCTAATTTCATCTTGCAATCGTTTATCGATGTCGTCTAATTGCTCAGTGTAAGTCTCGACTTCAGATTCAATAGCTAATTTGTTTGCGGATAGCGAAATTAGCTGTTCAAAAAGTTTGGCTCGGTTGGTATCTCCTTGAACATAAAGACTGTTCAGAATGGAATGTTGATCTATGCCGGTCAAAGCCTTTGCTCTGTTCAATAGTGAAGATCTGGCAGCATCCACTCGAGCCCTGGCATGTTTGACCTTAGGGTGGTTTATTCCCCAAACAGCCTGGTTTTCGACCCAAGCTACATTTTCTTCTGCCGCTTTGGCTACCATTGAAACAAAAACAGAATCGTTTTGCAGTTTTAAGGCGAGGGCTGCAAGGTATGCGTTGACTTCAAGAACTTGTTCAAGCTGAGTTAGCTGAACATTGGTTGAATTAAGTTTAACCACTGATTCTAATCGGCGATTCTTAATTGACTCTACATTCGACAGCAAGTCTTTATACTGATCGGACGAAACTATTTTCGTTCTTTGTTGAAATTCGAGCACTTCAGCTTGGGCCTTATACACATTTTCCTTATATTCCAATAAAATAGATTCAAATGATGCTCTGCGTGAATCTAATTCTTCAGTTCGCAGTTGGTTCAGTGTGTCTTCAAAAGCACTGTAATATTGAAGTGCTTTTTCGTAGGCCGAATTTGCAGTATCCGAGGTAAAAGAGATTTCCAGCAAGGTTGTTTGATCGATTAATTTGATTTTTGGGTTGCCAAAATCCGCACTGTCTATTTCCATTGCTTCTGCTGCGCGATCAAGCACTATAGGACTCATGGCTATCGCTTTGTAGTTCGTTTTTGGATCTACTTTAGAACTGGAATAAGCAGAATTTACTGACGTGGAAGCTTGACCCAAATTGTCCAGATTTAAACTCGAACCCGTTCCTGAACCAGGAATAAGCAACGTAAACTCACTAACAAACTTATCTGGGGTAAGCATGATAAAAGCAATCGCACCAGCCCAAACCAATATCAAATTAATCGAGGCGAAGACAGAATAAATTAGGCGTCTGGATAACCCAAATCTGAAATTAGGCTTTGTCTTTTTCTCCAATGAATCCAGTATGTTGGATGCAGCCAGGCTTTCCTGGGAACCAGGCTGGTCGTCAAGCGCGTTCTCAGTATTCTCATCTCCGTCGGGTTCGCCTGCACCGTCAGGCCCATTGGGTCCGTTGAGTTCGCTAGTGCCGCCGGCCTGTTCGATTTCGTCAGGACTAACCGGATCCGTATCATCATACGGTTCTTTGTGAGCAGGGTTCGCCACAGGTTTAGTACAGATTTTTTATATCGAGCACTGGTGACAGGAAGTCAGACAGTGTTCGAGTTACATCCCTGAAATTTGTAACCCCCGAATCGTAACAAGCAACAGCATCATTAGGCATTAGATAAGGGTTTACGTCGTCGCGCTCAGGGTCACTTACCAGTTGTTGTACCGATCGTTCGACAACCTCGGTTCGCCCGGTAATTGGATTCCTGCTTATCAGCACGACACGTCGTGATGCATTAGTTAACTGCGTACCACCAACACAGTTCCCAGTTACCATCGCTTGTAGAAAACGCGTACCGTACGGCATACTGGTTGACTTGCTGTTAACCGCAGAAAGAGAGTTATTTGACGCAGGTATGGTTAAATTTGAGATGAAAATTCTAATACCGGGCGGTGTTATTTGTGAAACTTTTACTAGTTCACCCTGAAAGTAGCCTACGCTCGGTACTACAACCTGATCGCCGGCCGCCAGGGGAGTGTCCTTGGTAAGGTGACCGTCAAACATGCCACGTAAATCGACAATTTCTACATTTCCGTTACGAATCAGCTGAACATTTTTCAAATCAGCGTCTGGTCTGATACCACCTGCCGAATATAAAGCGGCGGTTAGAAATCTGTCCTTTGCAAAATCTCCAGATAAATGATTGTGTTGCAAAGTACGATCCTCGGCTTTTTGTCTATTAACCGTGACTCTGCCGGGGTTAAATGTTGCACCGGAGACTAGCACATCAACGGGTGCCCATTCTTGCACGTTGATACT
>CALIMV010000480.1 GCA_938045275.1 uncultured Granulosicoccaceae bacterium | reverse complement strand
ATAGCGTTAATGGCATAACATAGCGCGGCCAGCGCAATCGCGTATTGTCGAAGCATACTGTCGCCTAGCTGTCCCAATTCATCCCACCCAATCAGCACGACCACACCGAGTAATCCACACAGAACACCGATAAATTTGTAGCGGTTCATTTTTTCATCGCGTGTGGTGACATGAGCGAGCAATACCGTCATCAGTGGCATTACCGCCATCAAAATCGCCGTAAGACCTGCATCAACTTTTACTTGTCCCCAGGAGATAAGCGCAAACGGTATTGCATAACCAAACATCGCTGCCGCGACTATAAAAAACCATACCCGCCCACGCCCAGGCAAATGTTGGCCATAAAAACGCATCAACGGAAATAGAACGACACTCGCTAGCAGAAGACGAGAAGTAGCTACACTAATGGGCGCCACCGATTGCACGGCAACATTGGTCAAGATAAAACTGAAACCAAATATCAGTGCCAGACCACCTAATAACAGGTAGTCAGTCGCTCCGGGTTTTTTAGCATTCACTCGTTAAGGCCGAGTGATTCCATTGCCTCAATAATACTGGCACGAAGAGTTGTAACGATAAAATCGACCTCTTCTTTGGTAATGATAAGCGGAGGCGACATCACGTTTAAGTTACCAATTGGTCGAACCATTAACCCTTTGACATCGGCAATGTCTGAAATAACCTTGGCAATATCGTTAGTTTCTGGAAAATCTTCGCGGGTCTCTTTATTTGCAACAAACTCTACACATTGCATTAACCGATGCCCACGCACCTCTCCAACAATGGGTAAATCGACAAGTGATTTAAGCTGTTCTCCAAAATAATCACCGACCACGCGAGCGTTTTCAAAAATATTCTCCCGCTCCATTATTTCAATATTCTTGAGCGCAGCTGCACAGCAAACAGGGTGACCGGAATAGGTGTAGCCATTGGTAAAATAACGACCTTCACCCTGTGCACTAATAACATCATGTATTTTATTTGAGTAAATGGTTGCACCAAGTGGAAGGTACCCTGAGCTAAGCCCTTTTGCGCAGGTAATAATATCGGGTGTGATTCCAAATACATCCTCAGAGGCAAACCAGTGCCCTAGCCGGCCAAAGGCGGTGACTACTTCATCAGACACGTAAAGCACATCATGCTTCTTACACACAGCATGAGTACGTTGGTGGTAACCTTTCGGCGGCACGATAACACCGCCTGCACCCAAAATGGGTTCTGCAAAAAAGGCGGCAACCTTATCTGCTCCAATATCGAGTATTTTTTGTTCGAATTCATCGACTAGAAATTCAAGAAACGCAGCTTCTGATTCAAACCCACTGGCACGATAGTAATTGGGATTGGAAATATGGTGTATATCGTCACGTTTATAGTCGAACTCTGGCGGATGGTCTGCTTTCTTTCCGCCAATAGACATAGCGACGTAGGTACTACCATGATAGGAACCATCACGAGCAATTATGTGCTTCTTGTTACGCAGTCCGCGACAATTCTGGTAGTACTGAATAAGTCGATACGCACTGTCTATAGCGGTGGAACCACCACAGCTGTACATTACGTGATTCAAGCTACCCGGTGCGAGATCAGCGAGTTTTGATGCCAGTTGAGCCGCGGGCACTGTGGTTGTATCAACAAACGGACTTGCATAGGCAAGCTTTCGAACTTGCTCAGCAATAGCATCTGCCATTTCCTCCCTGCCCTGACCTATGTTAGTACACCACAAACCACCCACTGAATCGAGATAACGATTACCTTTAATATCGATCAGGTAACACCCTTCAGCCTTCTCTATAATCATTGACCCTTCCTGCGGGAAGGTATCGAACATCTGCCAGGGATGGGTAAAGTGATCGTTATCTTTTTGCCAGATATCTTTAGCAAAGTTACTAGCAGTATTGTTTTCAGCAACCATGTGCAATCTCGGTTTTGTTACTGCGAATACTCATTCACAGGTGGTTTGATTTTGATTGAGTCTGTGCCTGGCATGTGGTTTAAATCAGGCTGGTTTGAATCGACTCGCATGAGCGCAGAGCATTTCATACAGAATATTGGCACCAAGCATAGCCGTATTTCCTGAAGTGTCGTACGGTGGGGACACTTCAACGAGATCGGCGCCAATGATATTCAATCCGTGTGCACCCCGAACAATTTCCAACCCTTGGTGTGACGTTAAACCACCGGGTTCCGCCGTCCCTGTGCCAGGCGCATAAGCTGGGTCGAATGAATCGATATCGAAAGATATGTATACCGGATAATCCTGCATTTGCTCACGAACTTCTTCCATTAGCGGTGCCAAAGATTGATACCAGATATCTTCAGCCTGCACCACACGAAAACCTTGCTTACGCGACCAATCAAAGTCATCAATTTCGTAACCGGTGGCGCGCAAACCAATTTGAATGACTTTTTCAGGTTTCACAATGCCTTCTTCAACCATACGTCGAAACGGTGTGCCATGCGCTATTTTTTCTCCAAACATGTGCTCGTTTATATCAGCGTGGGCATCGATATGAACTATGCCAACCGGGCCATGTTTCTTAGCCATTGATCGAATGATAGGCAGCACCAGTGTGTGATCGCCACCTAACGTGAACGGCACAGCATTGTGCTGAAGAATGCCGTCATAAAACTGCTCTATTATCTGCACGCTTTTTTCAAGATTGAATGTATTGATTGGCACATCGCCAATGTCTGCCACTTGCAGATAATCAAACGGTGACAGCTGCATCTTCATGTTGTATGGGCGAATCATTGCTGATTCCTGTCGAATCTGCCGCGGTCCAAAACGTGTGCCGGCACGATGAGACGTACCAATATCCAAACCTATTCCAACGAAGCAGGCATCCAGCCCTTTGGCATCGCCTTGTGCAGGCAGACGCATCATGGTGCTCGGGCCTGAGAAACGCGGCATTTCATTACCGCCAAGTGGTTGATTCAAGCTCATAAGATTTAGCCAGGTTTGTTTAGCCAGTGCCGTATTGTGTTCGATACTGTTCCAGCGTTGCAACTGTATCGGAATAGTCTGATTGTTCTGATAAAAATTCTACTATGGTGCTCAAACTTGCAATGGTAATAACGGTAACACCATTATCTTGTTCTATCTCTTGAATAGCCGACCTTTCACCCAGACCTTTTTCTTGTCTGTCTATGCTCACGCAAACCGCAGCCAGCGACGCGGACGATGTGTTAATGATTTCGATACTTTCTCGAATAGCAGTGCCAGCAGTTATTACATCATCGATGATTAATACACGGCCCGTCAATTCGGCACCAACCAAAGAGCCACCTTCGCCGTGTGCCTTTGCTTCTTTGCGATTAAATACCCATGGTTTATCAATGCCATGCTTCTCATATAACGCAATAGCTACTGCGCTTACCAGTGGTATGCCCTTATAGGCGGGGCCAAATAACGTATCGAATTGCACACCAGAGCTAACAATGGCGTCCGCGTAAAATCGACCCAGCGCGGCTAGCCGCATTCCACTATTAAACAAACCGGCATTAAAAAAATACGGGCTGATTCGACCCGACTTCAAGGTGAACTCCCCAAAGCGCAACACGTTGGCATCGATCGAAAACTGTATGTACTCTCGCTGATAGTCCTGCATCGAATTGCCCTGAATTTGATTACCCGATTATTACACAGCTGCATTTTGCCAGCACCGCGTCGATTGTGGCGAAAATCTTTGCTAATCTGTCGGATACCAATACCTTTATGGCTGCAATTCGATGAGCAAATCCTCCAGACTTAAGTCAAGCACAGCACTTAAATTCAACTTTGGCAGCTTACTGAGCCTGTTTCTGTACGTCACTATTGCGACTATTGCGCTATTCAGCACAATCGCTGGAGCAAACTCCCCAAATACCATTGTTGAACGCACCAGTGAAAAGAGAGTTGTTCTGGTCGAGGAATTAGCAACAGGGCTGAATCACCCCTGGTCAATCGCATTTCTATCCGATACAGACTGGCTGGTAACCGAGCGTGACGGTACCTTGCGTCGAGTCATCGACTCCCGATTGCAGGAACAACCTATTACCGGATTGCCAGACATTCATGCAAAAGGTCAAGGCGGGCTATTGGATGTTGTGCTTCACCCAGATTTCGACAATAACCAATGGGTCTACTTGTCTTACTCTGCAAAAAAAAGCTTGCGCTACGGCACTGAAGTGGCTCGAGGAAAACTGGTAGAGAATCAACTGCAGAACATGGAAGTCATTTTCAAAGCCTCACCCAAAGTTATGGGTGGACGCCACTTTGGATCCCGCATGGCGTTTGATGATAAAGGATTCCTGTATATTTCACTGGGAGATCGAGGTTCTAAAAAAACGGCGCAACAACAAGACAAACACCTTGGCGCTATTATCAGATTGCACGACGACGGACGCATTCCAGAAGACAACCCATTTATCAATGTTGCCAATGTACTTCCCGAGATATATAGCTACGGACACAGAAATGTACAGGGCATGGTATTCGACAAGCAAACAAAAACATTGTGGGCACACGAGCACGGACCACAAGGTGGTGATGAGTTAAACCGTGTACTTGCGGGACAAAACTATGGTTGGCCAATAATCACGTACGGTGCCAACTACGGTACGGGTACTAAAATTGGAGAAGGCACCAAAAAACAGGGAATGGTGCAACCGGTAACCTTCTGGGATCCATCTATTGCACCCTCAGGTTTAGCCATTGTCGACAGCCCTCGCTACCCTGAATGGCAAGGCAATTTATTGGTCGGCGCGCTAAAGTTTCAACTTGTTGCACGCCTTGAACTTAACGATAATACGCTTGTGCACGAAGAGCGATTGCTACAAGGAGAGCTTGGCAGAATCCGCGATATCCGCCAGGGGCCAGATGGTTTTATCTACCTGCTTACCGATTCTGCAAACGGCGGTATTTATCGTTTACGATAGATCTTTGCATGCAGAGCACCACAAGTCATTATAAAACCGGATAAGAGCCGTCTTCATCGTGTGTCTCCTTGCCTGTTAATGCCGGAGTAAAAACGCAGACAAGGCGCAAATCAGTAATCACATCTATGCGATGGCGATCATGTTTGTCTAGAGTGTACATGCTACCGGGTGTTAAACGAAACACTTGCCCGGAATCCAGATCGGTAACGTCTGCCAGACCTTCAATGACAAGATTGGCTTCAATATGGTTCTTGTATTGCATTTCAATGCTTTGTCCTGCAGCACAAGTGGTTTGGGTGAGTGTAAAACCGACACCGTCATCTCGTAACAAATAGCGAGCACTTGACCATACACCGGGTTTCTCCTGATACCCGCCACCAGACTTAATGTCATCTAAAGTTTTAACTATCACAAGTATTGCGCCTGTTTGTTACTTTATAACTGCTTTGTTTTTACTCGTACACATCAGCATTGTCAAGACAGCGTATGTTCAGTTTAGAACCTGGTTGTAGTCCACATGCACGTAACTGACACCACAAGCAATAACAACATGTATCAAGCTAGCAATCAACACGCATAAAAAAGGCGACCCCAAGGAGCCGCCTTTCTCTTACTATGCCGATCACAGTTGTTGTGATGGTAGTACCGCTATTGCGCGGGTGTGAGCATTATGCCAATTACTGCTTACGTGCTGTAGCTGTTAACGCTTCACCAACACTTTTGATAATGGTGGTTACCGCTTCCTGGGCAAGCTTGAACATTTGTGTTTCGGCTTGCATCTGTGCTTGCAACGCTGTCATTTCCTGCGCCTGAGCCTGATTTGTTTCTTCACCAGATTCAGCTGCAAGTGCAGAAATTTCATTGGCCAGGCCGACTGATTTACCAAGATGCTGACCGGCCACATCACCCATTGCTTTGGCTAACGCCTCCAGCCAGTTACTAGCACCTCCGGCCTGACCTTTACCCTTGCCCTTGACTCCACCTTCGGTGCCACCTGCTGCTTCCTCGTTCATCATCTCGTCTGCAGCTCTGGTCATTGCTTCAAGCATATCCATGACTGCATCACCCATATCACTTTCAATAGCACCACCCACCTCTTCCTGGGTTGCTTGCTCAGCTTCTGGTGTGCTTACCGATCGCTCGTCTGCAACTGCACCATCGATCGCGTCGCTTGCCGCATCCTTTACAAAATCCGGCAATGGCGAATCGTTGATGACTTGCTTAATAAGATCACCGAAGGTGGTGCCAAGTATGTTGTTAATAGCGCCGTTTACTTCATTACGACCAAACTGTTCAACAAAGTCTGCAAACTGATCTTTTCCACCAGCTGAAATTTCAGCTAGTGCGTTTTGTATTCCGCTTGCTACTGCATTTGCCGCGCTTGAATCAATCATCTTAATTCTCCGAATTGTGTTAAGTGTTAAGAAATTTCGTTTATCGTTACGTCGAGTTGATTACAGCAGTTTTCTATAACTCAAACTATTGGGAATTGCACTAGCTAGGGTAAGTACCTATTTTATATTTTCAGGCAATGGCTTGTACGCGTTTCAGGTTTACTGCGCCACCCACAGTTCGCGAACTTTGTTATTAACAACCAATGCGGACCAATGCGGACCGTAAGACCAGATTTGCTCTAGCCCGGTGTTTATGATTTGTTCTGGCTGCCCGTATTTATCGACCAATTGGTTTACATCACTATCAAGATTACCAACAGTTACCAGTTTTACTTTGTCATCAACCACCAATCTGGACCTGTTGTTGTTATCAGGATATATTTTTGCATCTATCCCGCTAAAGGTTTCGATTGGCTTGATGTTCCATGCCTTGATCAATTTACGGGCTTTTTTGCTATTGACATTTTCGCCGGGGTTTAACGCCAATTTTAGTGGGCGGTGTTGAACCGAAAACGACTGAATTTGCTTCGCGCATTGTTCTTTGTTATCAAGTTGTCTGCATACCATCACCTGGTAGTTTTTCGGTAACGCCGATAAACGAGCCATAAGCCTTGACCAATATTGTGCTGCCTCATTAGAGCGACCATTCTCCTGTAGCAACCTTGCATAGTTGTATATTAAATTGTGTGGTGCATCGGGTTCTTTGGCCAATTGCTCCACAAGCTCCAACGAATAGGATTCCCATGGATTCTTTATGCGTTTATCCTGCATGGTAATAATGGCATCAAGCGCCAAAAACCGCGGTTGTGCCTCCCAATTGTCTATTTTCTCAATCACAGCACGCGCCGCTGAATACTCTTTTAAAAACAAATGCGCAGTAATGAGATTCATGCGAGTAAACAAATCGTTCTGCGAGTAACTCAATCCTTCGGTAAGCAGCTTGACAGCAGTTTGCAGATGCCTGCGAGCATTCTCGGGTATCTGAGTCGCTATGCTTCTGGATACGCTAACCGGAAACCCGGAATCCAGATCTAGTAAATCAGGGAACCAATACCGATACGCAACAGCTTCATCCATGGCGGCTCGTGCCAATTGCAGATGCACATACCCGCGATTAGTCAATACTCGGTCAGAGTCATAGTACTTATAGAAATCTTCGAGTAACACCAGCGCGTTTTCGTAGTCACCAAAATGTGCAAGCCGAACACCGTACCGAAAAAACTCGACTTTGCTTTCAGTACTTTCATAGAGCTCCCACAAGTAATCGATTCGCTCCTGCGGAGACGCATACCGACTGCCGCTGACGGTGTTAGTCTGTACAGCCCAGTGTTCGAGAAAATTATTAGCACCGCCTACCTCTGAAAATATCGCAGACATATCGTAACCGGCCAGTGATGCATGGATTAATCCCTCTTCATCAGCCCGGAGTTCCATTGTTTTGCGTTCCGCCGTTTCGCCTGTGTCCATTGAGAACACGTCACTATCGGCAGATTCAGTCAAAGCCAGGAACGCTTTGTGATGTAAAAAATCATTCTCAATAACATGTTTTAGTTCGTGACCGAGCACAAACGCCATTCGTGCATCTTGTTCATACAAACTGCCGTCGCTATTGTAAATAATGTCTATTGCACCTGTAGTCAGAATGACGTTCCTGTCTTTCAGCGCGATGGCCCAAGGTGTGGAATTACTTTCAATTATGTAAAGCTTTGAGGGATGAACCACTGAATCGTTGGCCCTTTTTACATCCTCAAATATGGCCTGTACCCGACTGACCATACGTGCGTCTGCAGGGGCTTGTTTGTAGTTTTTCAACCAAGCGTTTGCATTTGAACCGGATTCCGCTAAAACCAGGCTTGAACTTGTAGTCATTAAAAAGGCCAAGGCTGCTGCAATTATGAAATGATGTGGGTGGTAGCGCATGCTTTGTTTACACCTACTGCATTAGCAGTTTTATGTCGTTTGCCACGGTCAGAAGTTCACTGGCTTTTTCAAATTCTTCCGGACCACTCAGATCTGCTTGCAGTAGCTGAGGCAAAAGTTCGCTAGCAGGAGCCTCACTGGTTGGGTGCGTCATTTTGTTAGCCATGTTGAGCGCTTGTGCAAGCGGTTTAGTATCTGAATGCTCTAAAGCGAGCTCAGCCGCCACCCTTATGGACTCAACGGTCTGTCCAGCTACAAACCAATCTTTTTGTTCGGTTTCAGCAGCCATCTTTTCCAGCGCTGTATAGATAGTAGTCAAGTGTTCTTGCAATACCGCTTTGCTCTCACCGGCACCAATGGCATCGCTCATACTCACGGCACTTGACAGTAGCTGACCGGAAAGCTCTTTTACGCTATCTGACATTGCTCCTTGCTGCTGCGCCGAATTCTGAGTGGCAACCAGTGCGCGCAAAAACTGCTGTGTTTTCACGGTTTGTTCAGCTTCTACAAGCAATGCCAAGTCGGTTGTGATAACCCCATTATTAAAAGCAAACTGCGCAGCGTTCGTGGTATTGGCAAAGCCAAACGCAGTGCTCTCCGGCACGTCAATGTATGCAACTGTTTGCGTCGCACTATCGCTTAGCTCTGTAGGCAAGGTTACCTGCAACGGCTCAGGGTTTGGCGCACTGTTGTTTAATAACATCGGAATTAACGCAATGCCTAATATGGCCGCTGCTACGCCCGGTAGCATCCAGCGCTTGAAAACGCTTGAACTGTTTGCAGCCGGTACGTCAATCTGCGATTGTTTATCCACTTGAACAGGCTGTGCATTGATGGTGTGAATCTGTGGAGTATCTTGTGATAGCAAAGGTTGCTCTTCTTGCGATATCACTTGCTCTAAAGATTGCTCGCCAATTTTACGCATGATCGCATCGACGGAGGCTTGCGCATTGGTTGTTCTGGTAGCCTGATAATGTTTGTACAAATTTTCCGCAAGCTCATTATCGTTTTCTAGTAATGCATTTTCAGACAAGTTCAAACCAGCCTTTGATTTGTGCGTTTGCGTGTCGACTTGTCTGTTGCGCTGGTAGTGCGCATACAATGCTTCGGCGGAAGTAGATTTTTTATCACTATTATCTGAATGATTGACCATGACGTTAACTCTGCATGTATTCAGAGAGGCTTTTCTGCAACGATTTTTGTGCAGTTCGATAGCGTGTCTTCATGGTGTTGACTGGCTGCCCTAATAGTTCAGCGAAGTAGTCCCAGGTAAACTTCTGCGACTTTTCCAGACGTTGAGCTTGTGTCCAGACAAGAAACACAAGAAGCTCTATCTCCTCTAATGCACTGTTGGTTCCAGTTTTCATCAGTTTATGCCTTGCGGATTCAAAAATTTCCGCTGTCTGTTGTTCAGTTAAATTGTTCAGTTCCGCCAAATGACGCCACTCAAGACGTCGCGTTGGCTCCCAATATTCAGATTCATGTCGCAACAGCCACGCAGCTCTTTGCTCGATCGGTAGTGCAGGAATTAGCACGGTTGATAAGTACTCAGCCATTGCATCATTACTGACCTGCTCTTCGGCGTTCTGCCCCGGATCTTCATGATTGTCGGTGTAGTAGTCATTGTCACTTTCAGCAAAATCACTCGTGGTTCGGGTGGCCTGGTTGTCTACAAAAATATCTTTGTCTCTACCGCTTTTCCTGTAAAAATCGATACGCACATTGCTGTGAAGCTTCGATAAGTAGTGCTCAAATTTTCCTTCGTCTCTGTAGCGAGGCAGGCTGGCTGCAACTTTTGTCCAAAGCTCCTGTACCAAATCAGACGCGACAGTTTTATCGTGCACCTTCGCCAGATAACGATCGAACATTTGCTGATTATGGCGTTCAATCAATGCACGCAAAGCGGCGTCACTTTCGCTGCGATGCTGTACATAGAGCTGAATCAGCTCGCTATCACTACACTCTTTCAGATCTTTTTTAGTCATTGGAGATAACGTTATCAATTTAGAAAAGTTTGCGGACGCTAAAAAAATACCTGAAATTCAGGTTTTTTACGTCTATTTGAACGAACAAGCGCGCACAACCGCCTGAATCAGGGTGAAATAATACTATTTTGCAGCATCAAGAGCTGGTGCTACAGAAAAAAGCAAAATCGACGTAATGCCGCGTGACTCCAAGGGGCGACTAATTGGGGCGACTAGGGGGGGCAAACTAAGGGGGAGTCAGATTCAGAGTAAAGGTGGTGCCTTGAGCTGGTGGGTCGTCCGAGTCACCGCTATTGGACAGCCCGTATATAACCGCCGCGGCAACCACACCGCCTGCAATTAGCCATTTGTTAAAACGCTGAGGTTCAGGTGGGGTGTAATCGGGTGAGTCTTTAGGTGGTGGGGTGCCGTCAGGTGGCGGGGTACCGTCAGAAATTTCTCTTGGCGCGTCTGTACACTCACCGAAACACCAATTTCCGTAGACATTACCTTCGAAAGCCGGTTTTTGCTTACCGTTACTTTTCTCGATTACCCGATTAGCCACGGTCTTATGAGCAACTTCGATGATGTCACCGGGCTGTTCACGTAATACGTTAAGTAATTCTGCGGTGTAGGTGCCATTGCGGCCATTACCATCTTCTGCCACTTGCCCATAACCTGCGGCATAACCAACAAAAACACCGAAAGGAATTTCCTCTTTTGTTAGTCCGTTGCGTGTGGTGCGGTAGCCACGTTTTAGCGGATTGTCTCGGCACGCATCGAGCAATGCAATGTTAACCCCATTAGGGTTTGCATTTTCCAGCACAGATGTTATTCGACGCAGACTGACGGCCCGATCGGGGAGGTCGTCTTCGGTTTCTATATTGTGTTTTACAGGGATTAGATAGTTAGCACGCTCAAAACCCATACCATGCCCCGCATAGTAGAACAACGCAGTTGCACCTTCAGGCAGCTGTCGTGCAAAGGCATCCAGTGCGCGTTCGATGCCTAGCCGATCGAGGTCAAACGCAGCAGCTCCGCCATGAATCTTGTACCCCATTGACTGAAGTTGGGCTGCCATATCAGTGGCATCGTTAATGGGATTGTCCAGGGCGCCTTCAGCGTAGTTGCTGTTGCCAATGACCAGTGCGTGCCGCTCGGTTGCAAACACAAACGTTGAGCAAAAAAAGCTGAGAAAACATATTAAAATGATTTGCCGCATTTTTCTTCCTGAACCAGTTTTCGCACGCAACCACCCGCGCCTATTGTTCTAATTATCCGCCCTAGACTCAGCCAATGCAAGCAAGGGTACGGGCGCCAACATGGCGTTTTGAACAGAGAAGCTAATTAAATGGTCACTGTCCGATAGTATAGGAAACGACACGCGCCGCCAAATTTTCCTCTGTAGCCTCATCATAGAGGGCATAAACAGAGTCAAAACTGTTAACGGGCAATTTCTGGAAAATTGGCGCTTGATACACTTTAGGCAACTTACTCAATATGTCCTCCTGACTTATAAGACAAATAAACCCCTCAGAAGAGCCGGCGGTGTCGGCCAGAAATTTGAAAAACTTCTCGTTTGGAAAGGTCAGTTGCTGGCTTGCGTAAACCCAGTAACGCCTGGCATACCGGTTGGGAAACACTTTAATGATTGCCCCGTCAGCTTGCTCGTGGTAGCAATTTAAATAGGCATCCACATGAGATTGCACTTGCAGGCCAACAGAGTCCATATATTGAACGCTACCATCATCACCTGAACCTGTTGCAACCATACTCAATACTTCGTCTGGAGACACGGTTCCTGGACTTTTCAGACCGGTAGCGAGTGTCTGTGATTTTCCAGAAGGCGACTTCGACAGCGCTGATAGAGCACCACTCTGTTTAGCAGTGGGTTCAGGTATAACCAACAGTGAGTCGTCTACCATGCTCGGCTTGTAGGCGGTACCGTGATAGTGATTAATGGTGCACCCATTTATCATTGCCATACTGACCAATAACAATACGCTGCGATGTATCACGAGCTTACTCACAGCTCATTGCTTCGTCATAGGCAGAAAATCCGATGTCGTCTTTGAACCCTATAAGTTCATAGTAGTAATCATCGCGAATTCTCATTATTTCTCGCGCAACTTCAATTTGTGTGTTGTAGAAAATCATGGTTCGTGCGTTTTCCAACGTGACCGCTCTTGGTTTATGCACCTCTTGCTGGTCTGGCATTTGCACCAGGCTCGGAAAGCTTTCATAACGAAAAGTTGTGTCCGCACCACTTTGAGTTACTGTGATAAAGGCTCGCGATCCAAACGGATTCGGTTGCCCAGAGGCTGGATTATAAGTGCATTGAATCTGTTTAAGGGTCACAACGGTCGATAGCGCTACTGACGAATGCCACATAAGTGGCAAGCATGCCAATGCCATTATGGTTAGCCTCGTCAGTGGTGTATTAAGAAAGCTCATTGCGCTCCTCGATAAGGTCGAAATTGTACGCCTATCATGGCTACTATCCATTGCGATTTTCATGTGTCCGTGCAATGTACTTGTATCAATTCAATATAAAACTAATCTATCTAGAACTAATCTATCTAAGAGATCGATAAGTTAGGGCGGTTACTTAAATCGTTCAATGCAACTTGAACGACTACGTTTTTTGAGGCTATGTTAAACATCGCCGTTCTACTCACTAACCAGTTGACTACGGGACAGAAGCCCTTGGTTGTATGTAGAAATCTTCGGTCTGTTCGGTTAAAAATTCAAACGCCTGCTCTACAGTTAAATTGTCAACGGAATCAATATCTGAACCATCTTCAAGGTTGATATTGTTATCCACCAACATGCTGTTGTTTACACTGCTCGTACTCGCAGCAGAGCCAGTACTTGATACACTTACATCTGAATGATTCCTATTGCGCTCTTTTGAGCCATCAACACTCAGTGGGCCATTGCTATCATCATTGGAAAAATAAAGTTCAGAATCACTGACTAGCTCAATAAATTGTTCAGCAGCTTGCCAACGGTCGATTTTTTTCCCTTCGTGCACATTGACCGAAGCGTTCAAGTCATCAGGCTCCCTGCTCTGTGGATCTATTAGTGCAGTTTCACTTATCTCAGAATCCATGGTTGCAGCTGGGGGCTGATGAGCCAGCTCGCCATTCAACGCGTTGTTCATTGAGCCAATTTCGCCACCTACTAAAGTGGCTTTAGCTTCTTCGCTACCACCTTTAACAGCAACAGTGCTTGGCGCTAAACTTGAGTCTTCAAATATATCTCGAACAGAACCGTTTTCGATACGAGCTTCAGTTCGCGTTTGATCAATCGACTTCTGATTGATCTGACGATTTGACTCTTCAGTGTTCGGTATATCTATGCGCTGATAACTTTCTACTGGAGGCATACTCTTTTACTCTTATCGTGCATACGTGTTGCTAGAATAATAAGGAACCGCTCGTTTGAAAATTAGGACATTCCCCAGCTAGGGTTTTCCCTAGCGATTTTCGCGCACAACCCTAAAGCCGATATGACCATTAATTTCATCGGCCGTTACCTTTCCTGTACGTGTGGAGGAGCGTGACCAGGAAGCTATGTAGTTATAAACCCCGCCTCGCGCAACATGCTCTTGGGTCATATCGTAGTCGCACTGATTCTCGAGATTGTTTTCATAATTATCCGAATAAAGACTGCAGGTGAATTCGATAACATTGCCGAGCATGTCATACAATCCGAACGGATTGAGCTGTAATGATCCCACCGGTAGGGTTTTATTCTCGTAGGGCTTGCCAGTAGCGATGCCGCCGCCCCAAGGATTCGTACTATCAAAATTCTCCTGATCGTCCCTCAGCGTATCACCTGTCCAGAAAAGAGTCTGGGTACCACCGCGTGCAGCGTATTCCCACTCTGCCTCGGTGGGTAGACGGTAGGTGTCGCCGGTTGATTCAGACAACCATTGCGTGAACGCAACAGCACTTCTCCATGAAACATTGATGACAGGCCGTGAGCCCTTACCCCAGTTGCTGTCGAACGGTATTGATTGCAATGAGCCAAACTGACCAACAAATTCAATGTACTGATCGAATGTTACCTCGTGGCGTCCAATTTCAAACGCCTCGACACACACCTCGTGTTGGCGCTCATCATCCTGTCGAAAAGGATCGGTTAGTGGACTGCCCATCGTAAAGCAACCTGCAGGAATGGGTACCAGTTCGGGCATTGTTGCCGAAACCACAGGACTTGAGGTGCCGCCAGAACCATTGGTAGCGTCAGTGTCGGTTGTGCCACCCTCATCGGCGTTACCAGTATCGGAAGGTTCGTCAATGACATCGTTACCAGTTGCCGACCCGGTTGAAGTTGTGGTGCCTGCGGTTACAGCACCATCAGCGTTATTCGTCGCTGTTGAGCTAGCATCAGTGGTTTCTCCAGTGTTTGTTGAAGCCTCTGCGCTATTTGTTTGTGAGTCGCTGCTGCAACCCGGGCTGGACAACGGGTCTGAATTGGCCTCCAGCTCAGCCAAATTCGACGCGCCATCACAATCAGAATCAAAGCCATTGCCTTCTGAAACATCGACCGTTTTAGCGTCGGACTGAACTCTGGTGGGGCCTGCAAAAAACTCTCCGTGCTGTTCCACCAAAAGCACCCTTTGGCCTTTCAAGTTTGCATACCAACTTGCGACAAAAGCATGCGCCTGACCTGAAGCAACGTTCATTTGCACATACCAGCTTCCGTCTTCACGCTGTTGACCAATGAATTCGCGTCCACTCTCTTCAATTTGCACAACAACTGACAACACACTGTTATCAATGGAACGCAACAGCGCTGGCTTTCCGGTGGATAATGCTGGCGCGGCAGCTTGCTCAGACAAACAGCCTGCAAGCAATGCTGCCACAAATAAAATGACGACTACCAATCGATTGCAATAAATTCTCATCGTGTTTATCAGTCGCATCACAACCATGAGCCTCCTATCCAAATGAAAACAGCACCCATCGGTTATCATAGCAACTACCGACTTTATGCTAAAGGCCAAGGTTTGTTCTACTCAGACTGAACACCCACAATAAAATGGGTTAGGACACCCCTGTTATCGTTGGAAACGCAAGAATTCCACACGCCTGTTCTCTGCGGCACGCGGGTTTTCGGCATTAAACAGTTGGCTTTCACCCTTACCTTCTGGAAATAATCTTATTGGGTCAATATTGTATTTCGTGACCAGGTAATCCTTTACAGCCAAAGCGCGAAGTTCCGAGAGTTTATGGTTGTGCCGGTCACCACCAACCGCATCGGTATGGCCTTCGATGATCAATGTTTCCCGCTGCGCTGCACTGCGTTGCATCACTTCGCCAATTTGATCAAGAAAAGGCTTGGACGATTCAACCAGAGTGGTTTTTCCAAAATGAAACAACACCGGTAAACCTACAGCATTCTCTACCGGTTTTGTCGCAAGTGAGCTTTCAGGCTCTGGTGTTTTATCTGTTGATTTGGCCGTAAAAACCAAACCACGAGTTTTACTCGGAAACAATTGTCGTTCAAGTTGCTCAACAGTCGGTACCGTATTAAAAAAAACAGTATCTCTTTTGGCTGGCTCGTTCGCATACGTTGTACCTGTTTGAAACGCAGCTAGCAGCAACAGAACACGCACTATCGACGATTGATCAAGTTTTATTAAATGAATGTTTAACATGGCAGTATAAAATTCCCTGAATTAGTATACGAATTCAAAATCAGTTGACGCGAATGGACAATCGCTCTATCTGCGGCATAATGCCCGTTTGAAGCTTCAGTTCATTGAGCAGCTCGTCAAAGTTGTTCACAGGTAGTGGTTCTAAATCGGGAGCAGATTCAAACCCTGACATGGCGACCTCTTGTTCCGAGTCTACCGACAAGCACATGACTTTATCGTTAGCACCAGAGCGTGTAGCTTGTATCGCCCATTCATCATTAGCCGGAATATGCACCAACTCTCCCGCACGTATATTTGACTGCTGAGTAAAACGGTTGGGGTACATTCGAATAACGCTGCCATCCGGGTCCTGGTAATAACAGGACAAACGAACATCGAATCGAGATCTGACTGTGAATACCAGATTATCACCTTCGTTATATTCTCTCGGTGACGATTCGCCATTCACCAACAGGTCGATTGCCGATTCAGATTGATCTATTCCCTGATGTTGGCCAGCCGGCTGTACATTGCTTACCTGCTGAAGGCCAGATGCAGGTGTTTCCGGCACAGGCTCTGTTTGCACGTTAACTCGTTCAGAGACCTGTTCAGGGCCTGGCTGCTGTGGCGGCAGTTGTTCATCGGATTCAACACTTGCTTCCAGTCCGAATATCTGGTCATTCAACTTGATAGTCATTGGGTCTACACCCGCCATCAATAAATTCGATGCAGGCTGTACACGACCACCAATAACTTCATAGTCTCGTTTGAACTCAACCTCACCAACACTAAGGTGATACGTTTTCGGAATGGAACCGGCACTGTTTTTATGATCAGACAAGGTGTACTGAACGAAACGATCGCCCATCGGAGAACTGACATACTCAATGTCGTATCCCACATTGGCCAACACTGCATGCAGTGTTTGACCAAATTTATGTTTAGGGGATTTTTGAATTTGCAATCGAGTCGTCGTTGGGTGATAGCCATCGACCTGCATAAGCGCGTTAACCAAATCACTGGCGATGACCAACTCCGGTGCCCTACCCTGGTCTGTAGCCTCCAGTACAGCCATCTGAGCACAACCAGCAAGTAAATTTGTACTCAACATTAAACCGATTAGAACATTTCGCATCTGTTTCTCCCTTCATTACTGGTTATAACGAGACAAATCGCGATAAGTTTGCGGCATGCGAAAAATACAAAAAGTTATCTATCTTATTGATTTAACTATGCTTATTGACAATTTATGCTGGAATTTAAATCATCATTTACTGCCTTATATAGGGAAATCACCTATTTACCGCTCCGGTCCGTACCTCTAGCCTTGGTTTCAGCATCCTCGTAAACCCTTTGAGATTCAGCCAATGAGTAGCATCAATAACCAGAACATGCTCAGTCCAATGCAGGC
>CALIMV010000479.1 GCA_938045275.1 uncultured Granulosicoccaceae bacterium | reverse complement strand
GAACCCCGCTAATTGGATAGAGCTGCAGATTGTCCGTGAAAGGTGCGATCAGACGGAAATGCGATTTGAGAGTATCAATGGCGGAGAGTGAGGGATTCGAACCCCCGGACGGTTTAACCCGTCAACAGTTTTCAAGACTGCCGCATTCGACCACTCTGCCAACTCTCCGAAGCCGCCTATTGTAACCAAATTTTGCGCCAATGAGCGAACTTTGATGGGTAGATCACATCAAATTAGGCTCAATAGATCTGTTTTACTGTCCAACACCGTATAAATGGTATAAATTACTGATCAATCTACAATTTATGCCGCTAAGTTGGCTGAAAAATGAACAATTTGGCACTTGATTTTATGGTTAAGGCACCCTAACTTCAGATGAAGCTTAGCGGTGTTAAAATTGCTGCTTGAAAACGACAGGTTCTGGCAAAATGTCAGATACCCGCTGATTTAACTTTAGAACTCAGACATCACTCAGGAGTAGACATGTCAAACTCAACGCCGTTTCCTAAAAGTACCACCAGCGTACTGGAGACCAATAAGGTATTGCGCAACACTTATTCGTTGCTTTCCATGACGCTACTTTTCAGTGCGCTCATGGCGGCTGCATCCATGTACCTCAACATTCCTCGCGGCGCTGCTATGATTTGCACCTTCGCGGCTATCGGGCTCGTCTGGTTTGTTTTACCAAAAGTGGAAAACTCGTCAATGGGCATATGGGTGGTCTTCGGATTCACCGGCCTGCTTGGCATTGGTCTTGGACCCATGCTGCAATCGTATCTCGCATTGTCTAACGGGCCAACACTTGTCGCCACGTCACTCGGGGGCACCGGTGCAATATTTCTCGCACTGAGCGGCTACGTGCTCACCACTAAGAAAGACTTCAGCTACATGGGCGGTTTTTTGTTTACCGGCTTAATTGTTGTGTTTGGTGCTGCAATTCTTAATATTTTCCTGGCTATTCCGGCACTCAGCCTTGCTGTATCTGCAGGTATCATTCTGGTGATGAGTGGCCTGATCTTGTTTGATACCAGCCGAATCATTAACGGTGGTGAAACAAACTACGTTCGAGCAACAGTCTCAATGTTCATGAATCTGTATAACATCTTCGTTAGCCTGCTTATGATACTAGGTATCATGGACGACTAACTTTGGTTCAGCTTAAAGCTATACAAAATTAAGTTTTATGTAAGTTTGTTAGTTTTTTTGAACACCGGGCCGCTGCAATGCGGCCCGGTTTCGTTTAGATGCAAATTTTTGATATTCGTAGTTTTAGGTTACACGTAAGGAGATTGGTATGGAAATGTGGATGAAAATCAGCGTCGCAGTGGTAATGGGCTTCATGATAATCAGAATGTTCCCTGTTGCTCGTCACTGGCTAAAAAACGGTCCAAAGGGGACTAGCAAAGAATGGTTGACCTCGGCAATGCTTCTCGGTGGCGTGGTGCTGTTTGTTGCGTTGCTGATCATGTTGGTGCGCAGCTCTTAACCTTATAACCCGCCCCAACTAAACTTTCTCAGCCTTTATGCACACACACTTTAACCAAAAACTTAATCCACAAACTTAATCCACAAAGAAAGTTGCGGTTATAGGCGCGTGGTCAGACGAAGTTATGTGTTGTAACGATTCTACGGAACGCAAGCTTAATCCCCGATAAAATACATGATCAAGATGCTGGTGCAGATGTTGAATTTTGCTGCGCCGAGCCATACTGGCCTCACTTAGCCCTGCCCTGTCAGCCACACGTTTAAAATGCCCCAAACGCCTGGGATTCCAGGTATTGAAATCCCCAGCCAGGATTACCGGTCCCTTGTGCGCTGCCATGGCAATACTAAGTTGCTCCAGCTGATCGACGTATTTCATCACACTAACAAAATTGATGGCGTGCATGTTCAAAACCATCAATGTGTTGTTGCTGTTCGCCAACGCATAGTGTGTTTCAAGCAATAGTTTTTGTGTTTTTACCAATGGTTCAGAGAAATTAGAGCGGTACACCTCACGATGCTCTGCACGGGCAGTACAGCCAGTCTTAACCCCCGTTATAACGCTGCTCACAGGATGTTGATGACTACCAGCCATCACCCATTCATAACGCTCGCACAAATCAAACACGTTGTCCGTTGGCGCGTTGGTCACTGCCTCCTGTAATAGCACTAAATCCCTGTCGGCGCACAATTCACTAAAATCGGTACGCCAGTTGGTTCGACGCGCCTTGTAGATATTCCAGACAAGGCAACGAATCTCTGAATCGAGTTCAATGAGTTTGGGAGAACCGAGGATTTTAATAGAGTCGGCGAGTTCAACCTTTTTTGGCAGGAGTCGATTGTTCAATGCTATTGGAGAAACCTGTTAATGATGTTCCGTTCTGCTAACCACTTTACAAGATCTATTACAAATACGGCGTAAAAAGCCTGAAAAAATTGTTTCTAAGCCCTATAAAAAAACGGCGATTAACGCTTTCTACCAAAAAAGCGTTTGAAAATTTGTTTTGCAATATTTTCTCTAGCTCTTGCGAGAAAGTTTCGCTGTAGCATTCGACATTGATTTCAAAATTCAGTTCAAGACTCCTCGCGTCCCAGTTACTCGAGCCAATCATACTCCAGCAATTGTCGACTATAAACAGCTTGCTATGATCAAACGGCGGCCTACTGCGATATAACTTGATGCCGGCTTTCAAAATAGTCGACTCATTCGCGCTCATCGCCCAATCCACAAATACAAGATTATTTTTATGTGGAACCAATACCCGTACTTCGACTCCGCGCAAAACAGCTAAATGCAACGCATGGATGACTGGCTCATCAGGTAGAAAATACGGTGTGGCAATGCTAATGCGCTGTCTGGCAGAGTTGATCGCCGCAATAATAGTGAGTTCGAGCTTTTGGTAATTATCGTCAGGCCCATCAAGCAGCACACGACAAGTCACGCCAGGCTCCTTTGGGCCCTGCCAAGTAGGAAGAGAGATACTTTGACCTGTTGCGAATAGCCAGTCATCCTCAAACACTTGATTGATTTGATCTACTGCTGGTCCGCGTATTTTAAAATGAACATCTTGTGTTTGATGCGGGCTCTTCTGATCGAGTAAGTTGCCGGCGCGTATGTTCATGCCTCCGACAAACGCCTGCTCACCATCCACGCTGAGAATTTTTCTGTGATTACGCAGATTAATAAATCGCGTACCAGCGGCTGAAAATGTTGGTAAAAATCGAGCAGTTGGTACACCAAGTTTTCGCAGCACTCGATCGGCTTTTGCAAAGCTTAAACCATATCCAACACCGAGCCCATCGATGGAAACAAACACGGATACGCCGCGTTTATGTGCATCACCCAGCGCTGAAACAAATTGTTTTCCGATGACATCGTATTCGAAAATGTAGCTCGATAACACAATACTTTTGCTTGCTCCAGCAATTGCCGCAAGCATTTCAGGAAATGCTTCAGTGCCATTTATCAGAGCATCGATCTGATTGCCGTCAAGATACGGAGAGTCATGTATCGACAAACCTGTTTGGAACAATTTTTCTTGAGGTTCGGCCAAATAGGCAAAGATGGCAGCTGGTTCGTCAATGTTTGCAGTCATCGTTCGCTCGTTAATATCGGTCCTGTCCCGCATTTCTGCTTGGGCGCGACGCCGAATACGATTAATCCCGAATAACCAGTACAACGCAACCCCAAAAAACGGCGATAGAATAATCACACCTATCCAGCTAAATGCAGCACTGACGTTATGTTTGTTGAGCAGCACATGCACCGCAGCCGCACTGGCGCTGAGCAGATAAAGCAGCCCAGCGACGGAAAATGCAGTGCTTGCATCCATGACAACCGTTGAATCAGCGCTCATTAAAACAGGCAATTACTGTGACACAGGCCGCAATTGTACAGCGCTTATCCATGTGAATGCGCACAATCTATTGTCACGATCAAGTTCAAGTTTTGCGTAGCAAAGCCGATTTCTAACGTATCTACACCGCTATCACAGGTGCCAACATGGCTCGTTCGTCCGACTCCAGTTTTCCGCTATCCATTCTGCGAGACAAAACCTTTCAAGCTGGCGAAATTCGTCGAGTGTTGCTGCTCGCCACAATATACCTTGTGATCACCACAGTACTGATGGGCTTGTTTTACCACCAAATGTTAAGCAACCTGGTGGAAGGGGTTGCGCCACTGTTCTTCGTCTCTGAAGACATGGCACTGGTTAATGAGGCAGTGCCAAGCCTTACTGCTGTACTAGCCAAATGGATACTCAGTATGATGCTGATCAACCTGTTTGTAACCATGGCACTGGGTATATACATTACTCGAAAACTCGGCCAACCACTGCTAGCCATAAAACGAACACTGCGCGAAATAGGTGATGGCAATCTAGACGTACGTCTTCGTACATCCGACAACCGGGAATTTGGCGAAATATCAGGCGAATTGACCGCGGCAATGCGTTCAATCCGAGAACAGATAGCTGCGGCAAAACAGGAAATCAACCAAGCCGACGAACAGATCAGCCAACCTGATAACAATGAGGTAAGTGAAATCGACGTAGATCAGGCCGTGCGCAACTGCAAAATGGCTCTGGATTATTTCAGCGTCGAGAGCGGCGAATTTAGTCATAACAACGCTGCGTGAGCCTGTATTATGCCCAGCAATAATAAGACGATAATCGCCCTGGGATTTGTTAGTGCCGGGGTACTGCTCGGTTGTAACAGTGAGTCAGGACCTGCGGCCCCAACCCCTGGCGTTGGTGGAAGTTATCTGCACGTTTCAGTTCCTGACTTCTACTTCGGCACCAGGGAAGTGGGTACGCAGGCATCACAGAAAATCAATATTGCCAATCGTGGTGCCGATATTTACCCAATCAAAACTGTCCGGATTACAGGTGATAACGCCGACGAATTCACTACCGATTTTTACAACGAGATTGTTTTAAATCCCGCTGAGGCCATAGATTTGAACGTCAATTTCGCGCCCGTTACTGACGGAAGAAAATTCGCAGCGCTTGACATAGATTTCGAAACCATAGTAATGGCATCAGAAGCCAAAAGTCGCCTTGAGCAACGGTACTATCAAGCAAAAGAACTTGAACAGGCTGGTGATTACGATCAATCGCTTACTGCGTACAGTAACTACATAGAAGGCAAACCCGTTACCAAGAACAAGGTACAAGCCGCCATAAAAACCCCGCTTCTAAAAGAAGCCTCGTTATACGGCGAAGGGGATGATTTTGACTTATACCTTGAAGCGATGAATGCTCGAGAGACGGGTGATTTTGATAGCGCGTTTGCCAACCTCGATACGATAGAAATTTTACATAGCAACAGCTATCTTGCCGATGATGCCGCCTATTTAAGAGCTTATATAAACCTGATGGACAAAAAGGACTATCGCGCGGCAGAAAACAGCATGAAGAAACTTCGCTCGGACTATCCAGATTCTAACTACTACGACACAGCTCTCTATGCGGAAGGCTTAGCCCATCAGGAAATGGGAAATCGCCAAATAGCCCGTCAAATTTTCGAGGACTTGAAATACAGACACACAGGCGTGGATGTTCTGGGCGTACAGTTGGCCAAAGACAATCTGATTTCACGCATGTGGTTCGACCGGGCAAATCAGGCGTTAGGGGCGTTGGAGAGCTAAGCGTTTAATTCACGGTCAGTGCACTAAGCACTAATGAGTATAACCATCGAACTTGCATAAAAATGAACATCAGTGCTGCTGCAACACACGTACGCCTAATTCACTAAGCACTGGTGCAAGCTCACCATAAGCCATGGCTTTTGAACTTGACGCATTGCCCTCTATTGCACGTTTTCGCACACCCTGAACAATTGCTGCAAATCGAAAAAAACTGAAAGCCAGATAAAATTCCCAGTTCTCTATGCCATTCAAGCCACGATGCTCGCAGTACTGTTGTACATAGACCTCTTCAGTTGGAATTCCCAGAGCCGATCGATCAACTCCTGCCAAACCTGGCACTACCGCGTCGGTTGCAAGACGCCATTGCATACACTGATAAGCAAGGTCGGCAAATGGGTGACCCAGAGTCGATAACTCCCAGTCTAGCACCGCGATAGCTTCAGCTTTTGTTGGTGAGAACATGATGTTGTCAATTCTATAATCTCCATGTATGAGGCTGGTCTGGCCATCATCGTCAGGTACATTGTTTGGCAACCAGTCGATTAGCTCGTCCATGGCTTTTATCGTTTGTGTTTGTGTATCTCGATATTGCCGACTCCAGCGATTTAACTGGCGTTGGTAATAGTTACCCGGTTTACCAAAATCTTGTAATCCAGCACCCTCAATATCAATGTTATGAAGAGCAGCTAACACGCGATTCATTTCGGCATACACGGCGGTTCGTATGGTTGAATCAACTGCAGGTAGTTGAGGGTTCCAAAACACCCTGCCTTTACAAAAGCGCATCACGTAAAACAGCCTTCCAATAACCTCGCGATCAAGGCATAGGTGCAGCACCTCAGGTACGGGCACATCTGATTCTGCAAGCGCTGCCATTACACGAAACTCACGATCTACTGCATGGGCCGATTTCAACAGTTCGCCTTCTGGCTGCATTCGGATGACATAGTTTCCGCTGGCAGCGAATAAGTGATATGTCGGATTAGATTGACCATCAGGAAATTTTTCGCAACGTTGCAGGTGTTTAAACCCTTCAACGTGTTGTTGCAAATATCCATTAAGAGCTGAGACATTCAGCGTTTCAGATACCACTTACACATTCCCCTTTTAGTTATAACTTTGGTATAGGCATAAGCCTTCAATTCACCTGACAAAATTAGCACGTCCAGTATTACTCACACAAATCTGTTTATGCGCAATAAAACTGACCGTAACCACAAAGAATTGCTTTACAACACAATAAACAGGTGTTCGTAGTTCAACGCAATGCTAAGCACTCTTTTCCCCACAGATGTTAACGGGCAAAAAAACCAGTATTAAAGTTAGGTGAATGATGACAGCCAATAAAATTGCAGGCTGCTAACAAAGTAGACCAAATCAATACAATTCATTAACGCAGAATTATTGCCCGTTATTCCACAATTTTATAAGTCAAACACAGTAAAGCTGTCTAAACAATAACAGCTACACTTGTAAGATATGCCAATTTGCGTTCAAACTGAATCACAATAAAAAATGAAAATTGCCAATGTTGATATTTTCGTACTCAAAACATCGTTGGATCATCCATTCGCTTTCTCGCAGGGCTGGGTTCATCAGCGCAGTGCAACACTTGTACGAATAAGCACCGATAACGGGCTTGTTGGCTGGGGAGAAGCTTTTGCCCAAGGACTTGAGCCACCAGAAATTGCGGCAGCGGCAATTGAACATGCGTTTAAGCCCTTGGTGATGGGTTGTAATCCATTAGATACGGGCGTTTTGTGGCACAAGATGTATGCACACTCCAGAGACTTCGGGCGAAAAGGCACTATAGTTTCAGCCATTAGCGCCATAGATATCGCACTGTGGGATATAGCTGGACAGTTCTATTCACAACCTATTTATCAACTTCTTGGAGGCGCGCAACGCACTCGTATTAAACCCTATGCCACCGGTTTCTATCGAGTCAAAGGAAAACACGAAGCATCTCGCTTAGCTAAAGAAGCACTGGATCATCGCAAAGCAGGATTCTGCGCCATGAAAGTCAAATTAGGATTTGGCATCGACGATGATATGGAAGTAATGAGCGCGATTAATTCAGCACTCGATGATCCAAGCATTGAATTGATGGTAGATACCAATCACGCTTACGGACGCAGTGAGGCCCTCACCCTTGGTAGAGCACTGGAGGCCTACAACATACGCTGGTATGAAGAACCCGTGGTACCAGAAGATATCGCCAGTTACCAGGCGCTTCGTGCTCAATTGAACATACCTATAGCAGGAGGTGAAAATGAGCACACACACTATGGATTCAACCAGCTATTCCAGCTACAAGCACTCGATATTGCACAGCCGGATGTTGGTTCTTGTGGTGGTATCACTGCCATGCAGTATATTACAGCAATGGCGCACGCAAATGGGGTTCAGGTCAACCCACACGTATGGGGTGCGGCAATTGCACAAGCCGCCTCTTTACAAGTTATCGCAGCGCTACCTGTTACCCATCACTCGTTATTTCCGACTCAACCTATCCTTGAATACGACCAATCTTTTCATCCGTTTCGCCAGCAATTAATTGATTCTGCGTGGGCAATTAACGATGGCTTTGTTGATATTCCAGATAGCCCAGGTTTGGGAATATCAGTGAATATGGACGTCATAACAGAGTTTTGCACAGAATAATATTATTCAACTTTTTCGCTTTTCAGCGTACGTTGGAATTGGTTTTACCGATTCACTTGCTGTGTAATTCAACGACTAGCCGCAGCTTTTTCATACCACAACCTGAACAATGCTGCATTATTTTGCACTGTATATTCAATAACGAAATAACTGACTTTCCTCCATAATCCAAGCAGCTGTCAACTCAATTTGTATCAGATACACGCCGTCCCGGCACGAAAATAGCGTGCTTATAAAATTGCGACAATCGTAGACATGGTCGTTGCTGATAGATATAACAGTAAGTTCTTTTTAGGGTATACATCATGGGCAAAGCGTCACAGAGCAAAGCAAGTATCGGCACAGTGCAAACATCAATCACATCTGTGGTAGCGCCTGAGCCAGCGGAACCAACTTTCTCGAGCGGCGAACTGGGCCAACTACAAGAAATTTTATTTGGGCAGCAGCAACGCTGTACAAATGAGCAAATAATCGCGCTGCAAAATCAGTTAAATGAAAATTTAAACTCATTGAGCAATATGCTCAACAGTCGTTTAAATAGGTTATCCGAAACAGTAGAAAACTATCAATCTAGTTTCGACGATCGACTCAACGAGTTAAAAATAAATAATGAATCTTCATTCGAGAGAATAAAACAGAACATTAATGAGAATAAGTCTGATTTGGATAAAAGCCTGATCACACTGTCAAGATCGACTAGCGAAAGTGTCGAACATCTTCACGCACAGCTTGAACAGCATGAATCTAAATTACTCAATGAAATAAACACTACGAAAAACGATTTACGGACCAGCTTAAAACAATCTGCAAATACACTGCAAAGTACAAAACTAGACAAAGATGAACTTGCCCAAATGCTAAGCAATTTATCCAAGAATCTAAAAAGCGAAACTACAATAACCCAAGAGTAAGCATCGAAGGATAACCATCTACGCAAGTAGACTATAGGAAAGTTCAACGTAATGAGCAATAGCATTTCTGAACAAGCAACGATAGATGACGCTGGAAATGCAGATATTGAAAAATTACGTTCAATCCTGGTACAGCCGGAACGCGAGGAAATTATACAACTCCAGGAACAACTCAACGCTTTACAGTTTAGACTCACCGACAGTAAATACAGAGCGGCTGATACCAGTGAGATTTTGAATGAAGCAACTAGACTAACCCACAAACGAAACGATGACTACAGCGCTATTCTAAAACCAATTGTTGTAGAGCAATTCCAAAATTCATCGAGAGAAAACCCGGAAATCATGGCTGATGCGTTGTTTCCCATATTGGGACCAGCCATTCGAAAGATGATAGCCAACATGATTTCACCGGACAAGAACAAAATCAAACGTGCTTACAAATTCGAACAGTTGTTTCTGATCGAAAAAGAATCAGGGTTACCTATCTGCCACGCCAAATCCGGAACAGCCGAAACTCAGGATGCTGACATGGTCAGTGGCATGTTAAGCGCAATTCAATCGTTCGTACAAGATGCGTTTTCTACACAAGAATTTGATGGGCTGAATACCCTTCAACTTGGTGAACTGTCAGTATGGATTGAGTGGGGTCCAGAAGCCGTCATCGCGGCTGTTATACGTGGTGTTGCACCAGAGCGTTGTCGTACTGCGTTGCAGCTTTTATTGGAAGAAATCCATAGAGACTATGCACATGAAATAGAGGCTTACGAGGGTGATGCAAGCGCGTTTAAACCGTTAAAAGCTGAATTCGCACTTTTTATGGACAACCACGACAGCCGATTACGCAATCGGGTTAAAAATATTCCTAAGAAATTACGTAATCGGCTGATTTGCTCTGGCATTGCGTTTGCGTGTGTTTTAGTTTGGCAAACCCTTAATCAATACGACAAATACAAATGGAATCGATTCGTTACGCAAGTCGATTCACAAGCAGGCATCGTAGTCACAAATTCAGAGCGTAATCGTAAAAATTACATAGTGCGCGGACTTAAAGACCCTTTAGCCATAAATGTCGCAACGTTGCTAACCGGCTCCGGGCTAAACAGTGACCGTGTTGTTTTTCAATTCGAACCGTATAACGCTATGATTCCCGAATTTAGTATTAAACGAATACGATCAGTGTTGGTTCCACCAGACGACGTAAAACTGACTCTCGATGGTAGCGTATTGCGCATTGCCGGTGCTAAATCGCCAAGCTGGATAAACGATGTCAAAAGACTTTCACGTCAGTTTCCAGAAGTTTCACATGTGACTTTTGGTCCGATTAATCAGTAGGCTTCAAAATGCTTCAAAAGAAAATATGTATGCTAGGCTCGTTCGCTGTTGGTAAAACCAGCCTAGTGCGTCGCTACGTCGATAGTATATTCTCAGAGAACTATATAACCACCATTGGTGTGAAAATTGACAAGAAAGTTGTCACTGTGAACGACACCGATCTTGCGTTAATACTATGGGATGTATATGGCGAAGATAATCATCAGTCGGTCTTGCCATCCTACCTTCGAGGTATGGCTGCATACGTTCTGGTAATCGACCCTACTCGCCCGGCCACCTTCGAGAGTGCCAAAAATCTTCACTCATTAGTTTTAGAGACGCTAGGACAAAAACCATTTGTGTTGGTGCTGAATAAATCAGATATCAAACCCGAATGGAAAATAAACAATGCAATTTACGATGAGCTCAGTAGTATCGCAATAAAAACGATCGAAACCAGTGCGAAGAATAATACGGGCGTTGATGAAATATATCAAACGATTGCAGAAGACTTCGCGCAAGCGTTATTATGAAAGACATTCCGGTATCCATTAAGCGCTACCTACAAAACCTGAATGGAGATCATCACGCCGACGGGTATTTGTACTTAAACGAAAGGCAGGAAATATTAGCAGGTGATGGATGGGTTGGTATAAGAAATCTAGCCAGTATTGATCGTACCAAGTCACCTGCTCAATCGATTCCGGTACTCGAAGGTTTGTTACCTGGTAGCTGCACCGCGCCAACCGTGATCAAACTTGTGCATGTTGATCAAGACTACTATTTCGATATTCACCTATTCCACGACAATGCTGGCGCTTGGGTACTATTCATAGATAAAACCCGTAGTGCAAAGCTAATGCACGAAGAGCAACAAAATCGCCTCTCCAACGAACTCTATAATATCAAACCTCTCACAGGGAACTGAAAATGTCCAAAACCGGAAATTCAGTTTTACGATGGAGTGCAACTGACGGCATAATCAGATACTGCAATGGTAGTTTCTCAAAAAAATGTGACGCTACTCCCAATGAAATTATCGGTAAACATATCGACCAGCTCAACATAGACAACGGCATAAAAATCCAGCACCTGAACGAGCTGAAGCTGATTCCTGGTAAGCCACAAACAAACTCAATGTTATGGACTAGTGAAGATGGGTCTGAACACACAGAGCTCGCAACCGTGCAAGCGCTCAGCGAGGATGGTCAGACTATAACCGAAATTCAGATAAATGGACTGGAAGAGGAGCAGGAGCATAGTTACAGAATTGCTCTGGATGCTTTACTCGAAGTGGTTGCGGACAATAACTCAATCATAAAAGACAAGTTGCAGCGCTTGCTGGATATTGGCCTCGATAATTTTTCAATGCATAACGGTATTGTTGGGTCGACAATGGGTCATTCTATTGAATTAATCCGCGTATGTGGCGCGCTGGAACTAACCAAACAACCTGGGGATAAAATTCCAATTGATGGCAGCATTTGTTCACATATATTGAAATCGGACAAAGCCATTGCGATAAATGACGTTCAGCAAAGCGATTTTTCTGGTGTTTGCTGTGGCATATACGCTGAATTGCACTCCGTTATAGGAACGCAAGTTGTTACCGATAACGGCCCATTAGGTATTATTTGCTTTTTCTCAAACGAAGTCCGTACACAACCGTTTACGAGTCAAGACGTAAGACTTATTAATCTTATTGCAAACTTGGTAGGCACAATAATCGGCAATGAAGAGCAGCTTGAGTTTGTTTCACAGCAACACGATTACTATCAGTCATTATTTCGAACCGTACCTGCAATGATGATGCTATGTAACAGCGACGGACTTATTTTATCAACCAGTGATCTTTTGTCTGACAGGTTAGGTATTGATCCCTTGCGTATTCCTGGCAAAAACTGCCACCATTTTTTCCTGCAGAGCGACAAACCCGAAATTGATAAAGCATTAAATGAAGGCGATGTAAATCAACTGCCGTTAACCTTGTGTATTGAGAATGGTGACACACTAGATATAGAACTCAACAGCAGAATCAAGCACATTGGCTCCATGCAGGGTGTACGTATGATCGTTCTGGCTGATGTTACAGAACGAAATCAGGCTATCAAAGAGGTTGAAGAACAAAACAAGCAACTGGCACTCGTAAACCGTAGTTTGAATCAATTTGCGTTCATCGCCTCTCACGACTTACAAGAACCGCTTAGAAAAATACATCAATTTTGTGTGTTTCTACAGGAAGACCTTAATGAAACTGTTAATGATGACGTGCGAAATCATATGGATGTGATTGTTAGTTCAGCGAACCGAATGACAACACTAATTCAGGATGTGCTGGCTTTCTCCAGTGCGGCAAAAGGTCAGCTTGTGCTTCGCGACATTAACCTCAATGACCTGGTTAGCGACATTTGCTCCGAACTGGAGCTCAGCATCGCAGAATCCAACGCGCGCATCGACATTGATGAACTACCCACAATTCAAGGAGATTCCAGCCTGGTTCGACAACTGTTTGCAAACCTTATCAGTAATAGCATCAAATACCGAGAAGACAATCGCGACCCCGAAATTAATATTGCATCACAGTGCGACGGTAACACACTGAAAATTACCGTTACTGACAACGGAATAGGCTTTGATCAGAAACTTGTGACCCGCGCTTTTGAACCATTTAACCGGCTCCACACTGATAAAAAATACAAAGGCAACGGCATTGGACTGTCAATTTGCGCAACAGTTTGTGAAAAACACGACTGGAAACTTTCTGCTGAAAGCAGCCCTGGTTCGGGAAGTGTATTCGCAATAGAAATTAAACCATGCAAGTCAATACCGCTAGCCAGTGATCAATGAGCCTATGGCAAATACACAACCTAGGCTGATTTTTTTAACGGTTCACTGATATTAGCCAGCAACTGTTCGCAAGTATTTTTAAAGAACGGTTTTTGAACACACTCTGCTGCGCCCTTGATTAATAATTGGGAACGCTGGGCTGGATCCATCGCGCAGGACATGATTATAACGTGCACGTCTAGTTTTCGCTCTACAATAATATCAAGCAACTCTTCGCCCCCTAAAGCCCCTGGTAGGCGCATATCACTAAAGACAACGTCTACAGCTTGTGTTTCAATCAGGGCCACTGTCTCTTCGACAGATTCAGCCTCATATGCATTACACCCACATTTACCTAAAATACGTTTTATTGCGAAACGCGTATCAGCATCATCATCCAATACTATCGCCGTTGTCATAGCGCCGTGCTGCTTACTCACTTTAAACCCTCTCCCAATAACCAGACCTTATGTGAATTGACTCGTTGACCATGACTTTGCTCCAATACATTCATGGTCCAGGGTTCGTACTATGCAAAAATCGCACTAATTTCAATGATTATTGCTAATCCAGACTATTATCGATGGCTCGGGAGTTAGGTGATTGAGTGGAGTTAGGTAATTGAGTAATGTGCAAACTTGTCGCCATAGGCAATAGAACCAAGATACTTTGCCGAAACTAAAGACCAGCAGCCAACCGCGTACCCTGATCTATTGCACGCTTTGCATCCAATTCAGCCGCAACATCGGCACCACCGATTAAATGAACCGAGCTACCTTGCGCCAAAAGAGGTTCTTGCAATTCTCGTAGTGGCTCTTGTCCTGCACAAATAACGACATGATCAACATCAAGCACTTGAGGTTCGCCTTCTACCTTCAGATGTAAACCTGCGTCGTCTATTTTAATGTACTCACATCCGCTGAGCATATTGATACCACGCATATTAAGCTCACGACGATGAATCCAACCAGTGGACTTACCCAGGTCTTTACCTACCTTGGAAGATTTTCTCTGCAGCAAGTGTATTTCTCTTGCAGAGGTATGCTTCGGATTGAAATTCGTGACACCTCCGGCGCTTTCAAAGCTGCTGTCAATTCCCCACTGCTTCATAAAAGTGACAGGATTTACACTGGCGTCACCGCCGTCATGCGACAAGAATTCGGCAATATCAAAACCAATCCCACCTGCACCAATGACTGCAACGCGTGCACCAACGTTTGCTTTACCACGCAATACATCGACATAGGATAAAACTTTACCGTGCTCGATGCCCTCAATACGTGGAGTTCGCGGAGATACACCGGTGGCAAGAATAACTTCATCGAATCCACTTAGCTCGTCTGCGTTTTTAATACGCCTGTTTAATTGTAACTTCACACCTGTGAGTTCTATCTGTTTTGAAAAATACCTCAAAGTTTCATTAAACTCTTCTTTACCAGGCACTTGCTTTGCCATATTGAATTGGCCGCCTATTTCATGAGCAGAATCTATCAACGTGACATCGAATCCACGCTGGGCAGCAGTTGTAGCTGCCGCTAGCCCTGCGGGGCCGGCACCAATTACACATATCGATTTTGTTGTGTTTGTCGGTTTTATGATCAGATCTGTTTCATGGCATGCACGAGGATTAACCAGACAGCTTGCGGTTTTCTTGTCAAAAACATGGTCGAGACAAGCCTGATTGCACGCTATACACACATTTATTTCATCACTACGTCCTTGTTCGGCTTTAATTGGAAAGTGCGGGTCTGCCAGAAATGGTCTTGCCATAGACACCATATCAGCTTCACCATCGGCAATAATTTTCTCAGCAACTCCAACGGTATTGATGCGATTGGTTGCAACCAAGGGCACGCTCACCTCTGACTTCAATTTTCCAGTTACCGATGAGAATGCACCGCGTGGAACCATTGCCGCGATAGTTGGAATTCGCGCTTCATGCCACCCGATACCGGTTGTTATGATAGTCGCACCAGCAGCTTCCACAGCTTTAGCTTGCGCAACTATTTCATTCCAGTTGCTCCCGTGTTCAACCAGCTCTAGCATAGATAATCTATACAACAAGATAAAATCTGGACCAACAGCTTCACGCACACGGCTAACAATCGACTCTGCCAATTGTAAACGTCTGGCGGCATCGCCACCCCACTCGTCACTTCGATCGTTAACACGTGCAGATAGGAACTGGTTTATCAAATACCCTTCGGAACCCATGACTTCAACACCATCATAACCGGCATCACGAGCAAGTGCAGCGCAACGAGAGAACGCTTTTATTTGAGATTCAATACCACGAGATGAAAGCGCTTTTGGTTTGAATGGTGATATTGGGGATTGCTTAGCACTGGAGGACACCACCAGAGGATGATACCCATAACGACCTGCATGCAATATTTGCATGGCGATCTTACCACCTTCAGCGTGCACTGCATTGGTGATCAGTTTATGCCGTCCAACCTGCCAACCGCTATTGAGTGTGCCAGAAAATGGTGCAAGCCACCCTCGAATATTCGGACAAATGCCACCAGTAACCATTAATCCTGCGCCACCTGCGGCTCGCTCGGCAAAATAGGCCGCCAGTTTCGGGTAGTCTTTGCGCTTGTCTTCAAGACCCGTGTGCATTGAGCCCATCAGAATGCGGTTACGTAACGTAGTGAATCCCAATTCCAGAGGTTCAAACAGGGACGGAAAGTCGTTGCTCATGCTTTACCTGGCTCACAATGTGTCACCAAATTATAGAGGTATTTGGCAGGAACAACGCAATAAAAACACTATTTGATGCGTGTTGCCGAAAGTTCAGCAAAAGTTGAGGTCGATACTAACGCAAGGAAGCCAGTTTTCGGCGAACAGCTTGAATAACTTCCCATCAGCAATTCATTATTAACCGACTATCGCTCAATAACCAGTTGCGAGAAATGCTGCCGAAGTAACTCGATTTTGGGTTCAATATAGGTACGACAGAAAGGCCGTGTTTTGTCTTTGTAGTAATAGTTCCAATATTTATTACCTGAGACTTTGAAATCCACGTGACGCAAAATTTGCGTAACCAATGGCTGTTCTGAACCTTGGCCCTGACGTACAATTTCTCGTGCACATTCATTAGACTGAGCATCATCGAAGGTGTAAATCGCACTGCGGTATTTATCTCGCATTCCGTGTTGTGACGAGCTTGCGTGAGTACGCAGATGAACTTCTATTAATTCTGTTAGTCCAATAAGATCTGTATCGTAATTTACGATAACAGCTTCAGAAAAAGTATCATTGGGGTGTTCCGCTTTTATAAAACCCTGTTTAACACTGCTTACGCCATGCAGGGTCATAAAAATCGCCTCTGTACACCAATGACAGCCGCCACCAAAACCGATTCGACAAAAACCAGTCATGAGATGACAGCCGGCAAAATGAAGACACCTTGATTAGAGAGTTTCATACAGGCATTCAGATCCATAAGTCAGACATTGCTTCCAACTTTTAATGTTGCCACAAGAACCGTGAACCGGATATAGGAAAACTGTATGAATGTTGAGCTGTGGGAATATTACCGGTTTGTGTGAGTACTATAGACACATTGGGCAATTGCACATAATTATGCCAATCAAAACACAACTAATCCAAACAACACATAACTAACCCAAACGACAATTAACTAACCCAAACAAACTGAGCGGTAATGTGCACTTCAACTACTCAACAATACATTTGGCTATGCGTATTTTCACCTGTTTCACAAGTTAGCTAACGGCACTGAACTCACGCGACTGGAATATGTCACATTTTCAATCAACGTGAGCTACTTTATAAAATAGAACGGCCAAATGAATACTGAATCCTCTCCCTATTTCAGGTTAGCTACTGTTATTGAGCAATATTGTAAAAGCCGAGCACAAGGCAAAGTCGTGGAATATCTTGACTATGCCTCCTTACGCGACGAACTCGACGCTATCGATTTAAATGAGGGTTCCCAATCGTGGGAAACACTCTGGTCTTTAGTTGATACCTACCTGACTTACAGCGTGAAAACCGCACATCCACAATACTTTAATCAATTGTGGGCAGGGCAATCCACACCTGCTTTGATAGGCAGTGTCATTGAATCCTTAGCAAACACATCCATGTACACCTATGAAGTGGCGCCGGTTGCAACACTTATAGAAACACAAGTTTTGAATCAATTCAAATCTGTGTTCGGATTTGACAACGGCGAGGCTCAAGTTACCACGGGGGGCAGTAACAGTAATTATATTGCCCTACTACTGGCATTGAATCGTAAGTTCCCCACACTAAAACAAAGTGGTCTGCAAGGATTGCCGAAAGTATCAGTATTTGTTTCTGAAGAGGCTCACTATTCCATGGACAAGGCGATGGTAATGTCCGGGCTTGGATTAGACGCTCTTGTAAAAGTACCTGTGGACAAGAACGGGTGTATGCAAATGCTGGAACTTAAGCGGCTATTGCAGCAAAGCTCTGATGCCGGTAGCGTGCCTGTTTCTATTATTGGCACAGCAGGAACTACCGTACGCGGTGCATTTGACAACTTCCAACAAATCGCGTCGCTCGCCGAAACGTTTAAATGCTGGGTCCATGTTGATGGAGCGTGGGGTGGTGCTGTTGCTTTTTCTGGATCTCAACGTCACTTTCTAAGCGGCTCAACACATGCAGACTCGCTAAGTTGGGACGGACACAAGATGCTGGGAGTACCGCTTATGTGCAGCATGCTTTTCGTACGTGACGCAGGTGGTTTTGATCAAGTCTGCAATTTGGGCGACACGTCTTACATATTTCACAGTGGCGCAGACCGCCAGGACCTTGGGCCCTACTCTTTGCAGTG
>CALIMV010000478.1 GCA_938045275.1 uncultured Granulosicoccaceae bacterium | reverse complement strand
GCCGATCAATGGCATCATCACCAGACCGGCATCCGAATCAGTGAGCACCGCTGTAGTGTTTTCATTTATTTCGGCATTGCCGGTGCCGGCAATCTCGGGTGCTTCATTCACGTCAGTAACATTAACTGTGAATGGATGCGTTGTTATGTTTGTGCCATCCTCTGCTTGAATAATAAGATTGTATGTTGATTGGAGACCCTCGAAATTCAGTGGACTGTTTAATACCAGGTTGTTGCTACTGTCAAGTCCGAATAGTGTTGTTGCGCTGCTATCTGCGTTGAGCACAGCAACAGTGGGCGCTGTAGTAGGATCGGCGGGGTCGTATTCCGGGTCGGTAATAGTGAACGCTGGTAATGCCGAGCCATCGGTGCCCAATATCACTGCTGTTTGGTTTTCAGCAATATTGGCTACTGAGGGTTCAGTGGCGATGATCGGTGGTTCATCAATATCGGAAATGTTAATAGTTTGTACTAACGCATCGCTTGCGGTTCGTGCGTCGGTTGCATTGATCGTTATATTAAAGCTACTCAAAGTCTCATGATCGAACGAAACGCCGGCAATCGGTCTTATTTCATTCCCCACGAGTTCCACATACGGGTTGGCTGAAATGGTGACAGTAGGGTTAATGTCGTCGGCATCAATTATCTGTACGGTGCCGAGTAACAGGTTTTCCGGATTGAGCGTATTTTCCGGAATAGTAAAATTGGTATTGGTTAGCACTATCTCTGGAGGGTCATTGACCTCGGTAACATTGATAGTGAAGGAACTCTGGACATAATTGGTATCACCTTGTTTATCTGACACAACAAAAGTAAATGTGTCCAATGGCTGTTCATCGCCATTGTGTACGTAAGTGATGAGTGTGCCAGTGTTGATGTCAGCTTGAGTGAAATGACCAAAGGCTGGGTCGGTGATTGAAAGATCTATGGGTTGCCCATCTTTCATCAACACACCATGTTCTGGATGACCGTCGGTCTCTATCGTGTAGTAAATTTCGTTCGCAGGTGTTTCGCCATCAATGCCATCGTCTTCATAGGCAAGTAGTGTGTTGTTTATAATAGAGGTAGACTTTTCCAACACTGTCATTGCCTGTGGTGTGGCTGGCGACCCGTCAGGCAGTGTAGTTTGGCGTGGTGGTGTGTTAACAGGTAACAGTGATGATAATGCCAGTTTGTACGGCATCTGGGTTACTGGGTGATTGTCAGTGGCTATGAGGTCGGTGTCGAGACGAAACACGCCAAACAAATCACCAACTAACCAGAATTCATCGTTTTCGGGAACGTACACAATATCCGAATTCACATCCGAACCAACTGCTGAATTCAACTCGCTAGTAATGATCGGTGCTCCCACAGCGGGAATGTGCCCTCGCAGCTGATTCATCGTCATGATTAGCCTGTCGCCATTCGCGTCGTATGCAATGCTGCTTACCCATTCGTTCGGAATAGGGTCGGTTGTGCCTGTTTCGTACAAGATTATTACCGATTCGAATGCACCATTTTTCGCAATCACGTAGGGGTGAGTCGCATTGGTACCCTTATCACCCCAGCTTATATATTGATCAATGGTGCCACCGGCATTGGTATGTGAAACCACATCCAGCGATGTCACTTGATCGTAGGTATGTGCAACGGGCCCTTGTGTCGGGGTAACATCATTGACGCCGCTTATCAGTGCCGGTAACCAGATGTTAGGTGTGTTAGGTACTGTAGCGGTATCAATGCCTGGGACAATGTCAAATGAAACCAATCGAAACGCATTGTCAGTCTGGGCATGTTGAGCAAGATAGAGTTTGTTGGGCAGTGTTGCATCCAGCGTTTCCTCTACCGCAAGTGAAAGTGTTTTGTATTCTGGTCCGGCTAATTGCGTACCACCATTCGCTGCGCCGCCCGTGGCAAGATGCGTATCACTAACTACCACGCCGTCCACGCTGGCGTACATCACATGGTAATTGTCGGTGACAATATCAGGACCACCCTCTGGTGGTGTGGTGCTTGATTCATAGTGATCGATATAGAAAAGCTGCTGCGTTTTCGAATCGAAGGCAACGTCCAGATATTCGTGCTCAAAACCAGTGGACGGCTCTACTGCCGGTGCAACGATCTGCTGTAGTGCCGAACCATTTTCGTTCATCCGATATATTGCGTTTTGCCCTGTTTCCTTATCAATCCAGAACAATTTTTTTACCGGCCCGCTTGCTTGAAATTCAACTGCGCCAGCATCCACTATTTCGTTACTTGTGAGTCCATAACCATCGGTACGCGAGCCGTCGTTTGTTGCATCAATTGGATTGCTTCCACCTGCGTCTATTGCATCACTTAGAGCGGAAAGTTGCAGATGCTGTGAGTGACTACCATTAAATGAGGTTAATTGGGTAGCTAGATGAGGATTTACGGTGTAGCCCGGTAGATTTGCCCGACTTATGTCGGTGTGACTGCCGTTGTAAAGAACTTCGTTCTGACCATCTGTAATAACATTGAAACCGTTACCGCCATCGGCGTTCACGTCAGCGGACATTTGTGCTGCCGGAAAGGCGCCTGCATAAGAGATATTGTTGGCTACGATTGTATTTCGTAAGGTTGCGGTAGCGCCTGCAAACGGTTTGACGCTTATCGCTGCAAATGGACCATCGGCTTCATTGGCGGCAATGGTGACGTTGTGCACAAAAATATTACCGCTGTTAACTCGTATGGCTGCACCTCTATCAGTGACCGAGTTATGGTAAATCGTTGTGTTAACGATCTCTGGCTTCGTGCCTGAGCCGTAGGCAAGAGCGCCGCC
>CALIMV010000477.1 GCA_938045275.1 uncultured Granulosicoccaceae bacterium | reverse complement strand
GATACAAAGCCATGTGGTTACTTAAGTTTAGCGCTTGAGAATACATTGCTTGTCGCTAAACAGCAGCAGATTGCATCCCGAGCTCAGGTCTACACCGTTTTATATTCTGATGTAATTAGCAGATGGATAGCCAGCATATTTAAAAACTGGGTTAAGACAAGTGAGTTTGACTGATGAAATTTAATTAATGAATGTACCACTGAAAAACACAAAATTTTCGCATTCGATGCTAATTACCAATGCTTATACCTGCTGTATTGTCCATTGATAGCTTTCTTTATCAGTGGTGCGACAGAGTCCTTTGGTTTGGTTCGCGCCATAAGGCCCGTCTTCTACTCTCACTTTAATATTAAAGTTATATACGCCAGGCAATGTGGGAGTGCCGATCAATCTAATTTGTCGATCGTTGTTTTCAATTCTCATACCCGGTGGGTAATCGCCGTATAGGTTAAACGTATAATCGTATGAGTCGTCATACGGCTCGTTACGAATGCCAACATGCACTAAGCCATTATACTCCTGATTAAGAACCGGGTTTGGCAAGGCGCCACTGAGCACCGGTTTATCATTGTCAATGCAGGCAAATGCCGCAGTTACGGTCGCATCCACAACGGCATCTACTGTCACCTCTACTACTGTTTCTACCACCGCATCCGCAGTTGTCTTTATTACCGTTTCAAATGCCGAACCTATTGCTCGCTCCATGGTAGAGGCACAACCGCTCAGCAATGAACTTAACATCAGGATTGTGCCCAGCAAACGGTGTTTTCGTTTAGTTCGACAAAGTGACATGATCCATTTCCTTTATTCTGTGTTTGGCTGAACTGCCCGCCACAACGATAATGCTAGCCTCGCCACACAAAAGAAATAGTACGCAATACCGATTCATTCTTTGTTTCAGAATGTACATTGCTCGGTTAATTTGATCGAAAGGGAGACTCTGCCAATAGATACGCACACAGAAATTAGAGCCTATAGCCAGTAAGCTGTGAACTTGATTACCGAGGAAGTTATGCTAATTACTGCGTGCCACAGCATAGCGTTCACGTAATTGCTCATCTCTGTTTATAGGATCGTGCGCCTCATCCGGGGCTACCTGGCGCTTGATACCGCAGGAATTCAGTACCGAGAACATACTCTTTAAATGCAGTAAATAGTCATCGTCCTGACTTAGCTGCCCCGTTGGTAAATGCTCGCGCAGAGTAGAAATTTTATTCAATATCTCAACTTCGTCAGGTAAACCCGCCTCAGTTAACGCGGTACCGAGCCGCTTGACAATATTCTCTTCAGGTAAGCCATGCAGTTCAATTAATTCAGATTCGTCCAAAGGAAAAAGCTTACCGGTTTGCTTGAAATAGTGTAATTGCATTGCGTAGGCATGCCCATAAGTGCAGTATGCGCACCCCTGCACAGTTGAAAATACGGTTGACACAAAGTGGGTTCGAACAGCCCCCCATTTTTTTAGTATTTTTTCATACTTGGGCATGTGTTTAACAAACCACACCACCGATTTAAAAGCACCGTATTCCAACACAAAGTGACGCATCATGTTGGGTTTGAATCCCCAGAGATGCGTTCCGATAGATTCCAGAATCTTGACAGCAATACGCTGAGCTAATGTCATAGGGTTTAACCTGACGGGTTGTAATTCTTGTTGATATTAATGTAGCACGTTGGATTAACTTGAAACCTAAATGTTCGGTTATACGCACCTGTTGGCATCCATACCCTACGCTTTTTTATAAAAAATCAGCTTAAACTAAACTAATTGATCTACAAAACGTTAATCACGGTATTGAGGAGCTATCGACGAGCGCAAAAAGGAGCCAACTATGACCAGCAAACTCGTGTCTATGATTTTCATTGCACTCATGCTGTCCTCCCCACTGGCAGCAGCACAGGATAATGCTGGCATTGTTATCAACAACAGTTGTAGCTTCCTGCAACCCAGCGAGTACGTGCCGAACTATATTCGCACGATAGAACACAGCGACAGTGTTAGTCTGTTTCCGAATCCCAATAAAAATTGCGCGCCTAATATTGTCATCAGATGTGAACATGACAGATAAAACCACCATCAACGGTCGTGGGTATTCGCTGCACGGCGACTGGTTCGGTGGCTGGAACCGCGAGATTAATAAACGCTGGATTGATAACTGCGTGAATATTGTCGTCCAATTTAGCCCTTTACGGATATAAGAGATTGGTACAACTTGTCTTTTAATTCTGCCCGCTCATGTTTCAGTGAATGCATCGAGACGTCCGAAATTGGCGCATCCTTTAGCTCTAGTTGTCTAATTTCTTCGTCCAGTGCATTGTATCGATCATTCAGTTGTGCAAACGTCTGATCGGTTTTTGTCAATTTTATTATCCTCTCCTCCATGTTTGGAAAGTCATTAATCAAACAGTGAATTTCTCCCAGCATCGGTATCTCCCAAATTGAATAACCGCTCAAGATAACCTCGGGCGGTATTGTTGTCGTAATCCGTGACGTTTAATTGATTTCTTGCACCTGCATTACAAGATCATTCCAATTCCGTTGGTTCTCAATATCATGCTCAAGCCCTTGTTCATCTGCAACGGTGAAACGTTTGAGTGCAGGCGTTTTGCTGGTCGCTTGATACAACCAATAGGCTTCTGCTTTGAGTGCTTCGTCAATGGGTTTATCGATCGACTCATAAACCATTTGTTTACAGGCGTTGATAGATTCGGCGGGGAACTTCGATATGCGCGTCGCCAGGTTGTCTACATATTCGCCAATTTCATCTGGGTCCAATGCCTTGTTGATCGTACCAAGCGCTTCCGCTTCATCTGCATCGAAATCGCGTGCACTAAGAATGATTTCCAAAGCACGGCCGAGGCCGGTTTGACGTGCCATGCGGGATGCACCTCCTCCACACGGCAAGATGCCCATACCTACTTCCATCTGCATAAATTTAAACTTGCCTCGGGCAGCAAAACGCATGTCCAGAGCCAAAGCCAGCTCATGACCACCGCCACGGGCAAAACCTTCTAATTTAGCAATGGTGGCCTGGGGTACCTTACTGATCCGCTCACAAACAGATTGCAGATCCAAAAGCTGTGCTTCTTCGCGTGAAACGACTTCGTCAGACATGTCTTTCAGGAGCTCTGTATCATAGTGACAAACCCAGATTTCCGGGTTCGAGGATTGAAAGATGACGACTTTGGTTTCACGGTCCCGTTCCAGTCGCATGGCTAAGCTATTCAAGTCGGCCAACATTTCCTGGCCCTGTACGTTCACGGAGCCAAAATCGAAAGTGACCGTCAAGATGCCTTCATTTTGCTTGGTACTAAAAGTGGTAAAGCCTTCGTATTTCATAATCTCTTCCTTTCAAAGTTTGAATTTCAGTGGATTGAAGATTGAACTAATGAGCAGCAAAATCAGAACGGGGCAAATCCATCATCCTGAGCAGATGGCACGGTCCAGCGTTGTTTTGCATCGATACTTTGGTCCACGATTCCTGGGCTTGCTACCTGCCCGGCTTCGCCATACAGCCACAAAATCAAATTAGATCGTTCGCCTTCGGTGATCGGCATTGATTCGTGCGGTACGCTACCGTGATGGATTAACGCGGTGCCCGGTGCAAACGTCAGCTCGCTTACTTCTTGGGTTTCGCGGTCGAAAAAGCGAACACCCGAGCCCGAAAAGTCTTCTCCTGGAAGATTCAGATTGACGTTCAGTGTTACCGACGACGCATCCGTGTGTGCACGTAGCGATGTATCAGTATCGGGTTGCCATTGGATTGAGAAACCAAAGGTTTGAGTGTCATAGCCTGTTATATCAGGGAATAACATTCGCGCTATAGGCCGCATATAGCTATCCATCAGAGCTTGATAGAAAGCCTGAAAACCGGGTGCTGCCAGATATCCTTCTGACCGTCTGTCCAGCATGGCGCCGCCGCGATTGAGCGATATACCATAAGGTGGGCGCATCGGAATCTCAGCATTGGAAACACGATTCAGATAGTCTCGCAAGATGGCAAGACGCTCCGGGTTGAAAAACTGAGCTTCATATACGCCCGGAAATACTTCCTTCCAAAGTGCTTTCACTTCGGATTCTTTGCTCGGGTCTTTCCAGGCAAGCTCAACGCTATTTCGTAAATTCGTATCATATAAGCTGCTATCAAGTTTGCCGATAAGATCGCTTTCATCCGCTTCCCATTGCTTCCACGCACTTTCAAATAAGTCTCGATTCTGAGACCAGAACTGGTGTACTGAAGGGTCGCGTTGAAGCATCGCCTCTCGTGTAGGTCGCTCTATACTGCGTGCGGTGGATAGTGCATTGCCTGTCATGATGTTGATTCCAACTTGGTAGAAATTAAGTAGGTAGAATTAAGTGCTTATTGATTTCGCCGGGCAGACTGGCTCAGCCCAATTGGGCCACGACCGCTTCTATAGCCTGCATAACTTCGGTGCTGTGATTGACATCCATTGCAGCCGCATGGGGTTGGGAAAACGCGCCCCGATCATTATCAAAATACTTACCAGTTGCATGCGCGAAGGTTTCACCAATCGCCGCGTCACACAGAATATCCGCACCAATCTGCAAATCCTTCCCCTCTACGCCAAACCCCTCTTTGACCATTTTTGATGCCAGCAAAGAACCGGGGTTGACCGCAACAACAACAGGGCCATCGCCCAGCTCTTTCGCCAATGCTTGCGACCAGATCGTGATAGCCAGTTTGCTTTGGGCATAGGCAGTCATCTCGTCTACCTGCTTGCGCCCGTGTAATACATCCAGATCAACCGGCGCTTGTGCGGCTGATGACAGATTTACAATCCTTGATTGCGGCGAAAGAATGGGCAGCAAGGCTCTCGTTAGCACGTACGGTGCGAACGTATTCACCATAAACCGAACATCGAAGCCATCAGGCGTTTGAGTTTGACTGACCTTTAACACGCCCGCGTTGTTGATGATGGCATCAAGGTGAGTGTGTTGTTGACGAACGGCAGCGGCCAGTGCGTGTACCTGATTCATGTGCGACAAATCTGCGGCATAGATATCAGCGTTGCCGCCAACCTCCTTTGCAGCCTTGTCGAGTTTTTTCTCGCTTCGACCATGCAGCAAAACGTTGTGCCCCATTGAGGCCAGCGTCTTGGCTGTTAAAAGCCCGATGCCATCGGTTGAACCTGTAATCAAAATCGTTTTAGACATTTTCGTCTCTTATAAATGGTTAAGTGAGTAAAAACAAAAGTGCATTCTGTGCCGCGCAGGGTCACGCATCAGCGCGACGACTGGCATCGCGATATCGAACCAAGGTTCGACTTTCGATACTCTTGCGCACGGTGCGTATTTCCGGGTTCTCAACCATATCCAGCGCACTATGAGCGATGGATGGCAGACCTCGGTTATCAAAGATATTAAAAAAGGCGACCTCGTCCGGAGTCATCCTCGACTGGTATACCCACTGATGCGCAGGGTTGGCAGCCAGCCCTAAAATTTGTCCCTGTCGATCAGGATAGATAAGATCAAGCAGTATCCAGTCTTGCTCATCCACACTGCCGGGCAAAATAAAACCCAGTGGGGAAGAACTGATCTCTGCCTCGACTGGCCGCCATACATTGATAAATGCGTAATGACCAGTAGCCCATTCTGTCGCGCGCGCCTCTCCCAGCAGATCAATCAAGCGCTGCTGTGCACCATC
>CALIMV010000476.1 GCA_938045275.1 uncultured Granulosicoccaceae bacterium | reverse complement strand
TAAAGCTGTCTGCTTCAAATCATTTTTGTGTGCTACTTGTTAGCTAGCCTTTGCAGCCGCAACATGTTTTCCACCATTAGGTCGACCGATACAATCATAGGTAAATCCTTGCTCAAGCATCAAAGCAGGGTCGTACAGATTTCGACCATCTATAATCAGCGGTTGTTTTAAACCTTTCTTCAGCGCATCCCAGTTTGGGCTTCGAAATTCACTCCACTCGGTTGCAATGAGCAATGCGTCAACACCATCTACAGTGTCCTGCGCTGTACCAACTAGCTCAATGCGTTTTTCTTCCGGATAAAAATGACGCATTTCACCCATCGCTACCGGGTCATAGGCGCGAACTTTACCACCTGCTTCAAGTATCGACTCAATTAGCACGCGAGAAGGTGCTTCGCGCAGATCGTCGGTATTGGGTTTGAACGACAAGCCCCAGACAGCAAAATTTCTGCCTTTAATGTTGTTGTCAAAGTGGTGCATCAGTTTTTCGAAAAGCACGTGCTTCTGACGATCATTGACTGCATCAACGGCGCTGAGTAGCTCGGCGTTGTAGCCAACCTGCTTAGATGTTTGCACAAGCGCCTTAACGTCTTTAGGAAAACACGACCCTCCGTAGCCACAGCCAGGGTAAATAAAGTGGTACCCAATGCGTGGGTCAGATCCAATGCCGTGCCGCACGTCCTCGATATCTGCACCCACTTTGTCAGCAATGTTCGAAAGCTCGTTCATGAAACTGATTTTGGTCGCAAGCAATGAGTTCGCGGCGTATTTGGTGAGTTCGGATGAACGTCGATTCATGATTACCAACTTGTCGTGGTTACGGCAAAATGGCGCGTATAGCTCACGCATGACCTCTTTCGCTTCGTCGTCGTCAGTGCCGATCACGATACGATCAGGCTTCATGAAATCCTCAATCGCAGCACCTTCTTTCAGGAACTCCGGGTTTGAAATGACCGCGAATGGGACTGTCACGCCACGCTCTTTTTGCCCTTTGGTGACGACTTCTTCAACCATATCACCGGTCCCTACCGGTACAGTCGATTTGTTCACAATGAGCTTTTTTTCGGTCATACGCTCGGCAATTGTTTTCGCAACCGCTGCAACGTATTGCATATCGGCCGAACCATCCTCCCCAGGCGGGGTGCCGACGGCAATAAACTGCACTTGGCTATGGGCTACGGCCTGATCCATATCTGTGGTGAAGTCCAGGCGCTCGGCTGCCACGTTGCGCTTAATGACATTGTCCAGGCCAGGTTCAAAAATCGGGATGACGCCTTTTTTCAGGTTGGCTACTTTTGTTTCATCGACGTCCACGCACAGTACATCATTACCTACATCTGCGAGCAATGAACCAGTGACCAAGCCAACATAGCCTGATCCGTAAATCGTTACTTTCATTTCAAGTCCTGTTTATGCGGGTGAGCCCGCGAATGTCATATAGCAGTGTTTAACCACTAGTATGCTATTTATAAAAGTTAGGTACTCAACCGTACGAAATAACACATATACCCGTGCAAACGTTATCGGCAGATTTTCGCAAGTGTTAGGTGAGCACCACCACATATTTGCAGCATTTAATCGCTAAGGCGTCACATGTCTTGCGCGCTGCAAATTATAGGTTGCGAGGGTCCTGGTTACCGGTCAAAGCCCGCAATTTGTTCAATACGTAACGATTGGTTACGCAAGGTAGTTAATCCGGTCCTATTCTGACCTACTAATGGGTCTGTTGGCTGAGGCCAGATTAGCCCACAACACCTCTCGCTTACCCTTTGGTCCAGGGTATTTGTGGACGATAAAACCGGCTTTTACCAAGTTTCTTCGTACTGAGCCTTTTACACAATAGGTAGCCAATCGTCCATTTGGTGCCAGAAGCGATTGAATTTGCAGCAAAAACGCAAGTGTCCAGCACTCCGGATTAACATCGGGGCTGAACGCATCGAGAAAAATGGCGTCGTACCTTGAGCCGTGTTTCAACCGTTCCAATAGTACAGGAGACGTGGCATCCTCGGTATGTAAGGTCAGATTACAGTAGGTACCCAGCAAACCACGCTTAGTCGACCCAGGTTTCAGCGGCAAATCCAATATTATCTGAGCCAGGTCACTTGCCAATGTGGGTGAGTCCAGCAATTGCCCATAGTTTAACTCGATTAGAGCGGCAGCGCTTATTGGCGAGTGCTCTATGCCGGTGTAGGACAAATACGTTTTATTGTTCGTTGCATTGTCAGCACACAGCAGGCAATTCAACCCTAGACCAAATCCGATTTCCAAAATGCGGGTTGGTCTCTTATCGCGCAGGCGATCATGAGTACCTGAACCGTGTAAAAACACGTGTGCAGATTCTGTGCTCGCTCCGAAGGTTGAATGGTAGGTTTGTTGGTAGCGATCAGAGAAGAGGGTGTTCGAGTCGTCGTCGGTTTTGGTTAACACGCTGCCAATCTATCGCTTAGCGTAGAGCATCTCTCGATATAGAGTTCGGTGCTCTTTGGCATAGGTACACGGGCTCGGGCAACCCAATTAACCAGGTTACGGCCGGCGATTAACGTTTGCTTGGCGTGTTCGATAGTGTATTGGTGTTCGAGTGAATGGCCGGCTTGAATCGCGGGTTCAAAATTTGCCACTTGTTCGCCAGTGGCAACAAACCGTGGCCAAATATCGAAAATGGTTGAGTCACTTTTCATCGTTTCGCACTCGTGCTTCGCTGCACTTGCGTAGGTATCGATAAGGGGGGCAAGTTGGACAAATTCTGATCGGTCGCAAAATGTCGTTTTTATCGTCTTGGCCAACAAATCGATGTTGTTCATGGTTTGAGCAACCTTGATAAAGCGCGATTCATAGTAGTCTGCAATCGTTGTCGTAAATGCTCGGAATGGTTCTCCCCAAACTTCATCAATGCCTTCCTCGCCACTGTGGTGTTTGACATCTCGACCAAGCTCGAGCGCCTCTTCAAAGCAGCGACCGCAAGAGCGCATAAGCTCATTATCGCGACTGACTTTGACGCCTTTTTCCTCCAATTCCACAATGCTGGTAAATAAATCCGTGGCCCTATTGAATAATGCTCCAGCCAACATCGCAGCATTGACACGTTTCATTGTCGGGTTAGTTTGTGAATCATATGCGCTGCGAGCAGCGTCAAGCCGATAGCCAGGTGTGTTTATCCCTGGTTCTGTGTGATGGAATGTTCGGCGGGTGAGATGATCTATGAGCAGTTTCTTCGAGGCCAGTGACTCGGTCAGCGGCTCGTAATAGCGGACCCAACAACCATGATAAAAAATGTATTCTAGATCGTTAAAAACGGATCGGGTGCCGTTTTCAATGGTCGCCGTATTGGTTGACGAGTCAGCGCACTGGTAAGTGGGCCTAGCGTCGGTTTCCAGGTTATTGGACGATATCGCAGATGCTATGGCCATGCAATTTCAGATACGGCTTCGATGGGCGAATTATAACGAGATGCGCATGAAAGTCATGCTTCTTGCTGCACGAATTGGTTACGTCAAGATAGATATTGTGAGTACTAAGCCTGGAAAACGCTATTTTGACTAAATTTTGTCCAATGCTTTGGTCTCACCCGGCATGAGAGCCTCCAGCAATAAAAACAGAGCTTCTCTTTGAGATTGGCCGACTTTGTCAAGAAAGTATTGTTCGGTTTCTCGTGCATGCGGCCAGCATAAACCCATGCATAAATGGCCTTTGTCGGTAAGGCTTAATTGGCGAGTCCTGCCATCGTCCCCGATCAGGCTCCTTTCGATAAGGTCCAGAGACTCCATCAGTTTTAGCATTCTTGATATGGCTGGGCGACTCACGCCAATATGATCAGCTAAATCAGACGGTGAACTTTTCTTTTCTATTTCAATTGCGGTAAGCGCAATAAATTGAACACGTGTAATGCCGTGTTTTTCTAGACCAGCCTCTAACCGTTCGTGCATAAGTCTAGCAAGCTTGTTTATCTTGAATTCAAAGCTTTGATGCAGTTTGAACTCTTCGAGCCCTTCTTGATTGTTAGTTGACATGAAATTACGATGGCTAGTTTTGTCCACCCATCTTGCTCATGGGCATAAGATTTTTCATTACTAAAATTAGCAGTCGGTACTTTATCCTACCGGGGTTCATTGTTGTATAGCTATCGCTAACCAATATGTATGTAGTTGGCTTTGTAAAAACCATTTTTGTAAATTCGTTACTACTGGCGTGAGACATATTCGCGAAAAAAAGTTGTATATATAGTTAACTTTAATAACTATTGCAGTTTTTACTCACACTAACTCTCAGCAAGCATCGACCAAAAAATGCCCCAGGCTTAACTGAGTTAACCAGATTGTGGGGTGGTTACTTTGCTTGTTATTGATACGTTTCAAGCTGGTACGAATCAACAACAGTAGACCTCCTCGCCTATGTGTACGGGCGGCTCAAAGTTCCAGATCACAATGACGAGGAGAATAAGACGAAATAGGGCGGACAATCAAAGTTGGGATTATTGGTTGTGACTATTAGCACCCAACTCTGTTATGCCGTTGGCAGGAAATAAAAGTGTTCGTACAGTCAGAATTAAGGTGCGTCAGCAAGCATGATAGCTCGTCGGGGTCGTGGCAGTCCTTCAACAGTGAGTGACAGTTCATCTGGGTCGAGAGATTCCAGCAGTGATTCGTACGGCATCCATTCGGTGGTGCGTTGTTCGAGCCGCGATGTGGTATCTATTGAAACGAATCGAACGTTAATGAACCCACTGTCTTGGAGCCAGCGAGCGAGCATTGGGACTGAAGGCAGTTGCCAGATGTTGCGCATTCGGGCATAACGCCCATCCAGATCGAGTATGGTTTCGTTCTCGCCCAAAGTGACCAAGGTTTCCAATACCAATTCAGCACCTGGTCGCATTGCTTGCAGCAGCTCTTTCAAATGGGCATGCGGATTTTTTCGATGATACAACACGCCCATAGAAAATACCGTGTCGAACAAACCCATGTTTGTAGGTAACGTTTCCATGGTTAAAGGAAGCAGGTGAATTTGCCGGTCATTTATATAGCGTTGCACCGCTCGAAACTGCATTGAAAACAACAGGCCAGGGTCGATGCCAACCACAGTTTTCGCGCCTGCACTGCGCATACGCCACATATGATACCCATTGCCACAACCAACATCGAGCACCGTTCGATCAGTTAAATCGGCTATATGCGGACTGACACGATTCCACTTCCAGTCGGAACGCCATTCGGTATCGATCACAACGTGAGCAATTTGATAGGGGCCTTTGCGCCATGGCATTAAGCCTTTGAGAGCTGGTTCAAGCATCTTTGCGAAGTCACTGATCGCATAGTTTGCAGGTGTACAGGACGTTGCGGATTTGGACCGATGGGCAATAACATCAGCATCGGTTAAAGCCGCAACACCTGTTTCATGATCGAGATCAATATTGGTGATCGGTAATTCTGGCAAGGAGTCAAGTGCCGCTTGCCAGCGTGGTAAATCTCCGTGGTGTAACCCGCGGTCACGCACAGCACTGATGAGAGCATCGGTCCAGTTGTCAAGCTTTGTTCCCGTAAGCTCGGCACGAAAACCGGTCTCGTCGAAAATAAAACGCTGGTTTTGAGCGATGTCGCTCATGGTGTTGTCACACAATGGAAAAGGGTTTTGGTATTCACTATTTTATGGCGATGACTGATGCGAAATTAAAGCACTGAAACCAGACGCTGGAGCTGGAGAATCCGGCGGCTTTTAGGCGTTTTGAATGTGTTTCCAGGGTATCGGGTATAAGCACGTTTTCAAGAGCGTTTCTTTTTTGGCTTATCTCAAGGTCAGAGTAACCATTGGCGCGTTTGAAATTGTGGTACATGTCGATGTGCATGCTACTAAGTTCCGGGTCTTCAAACGTCACTTTCTCGGACAAGATGAGAACACCGCCGGTTTTTAGGCTTTTGGCGATTGATAACATCATGTCGTCACGCTCAGCTGGTGCGACAAACTGCAGGGTAAAATTCATTGCTACAACTGATGCGTTTTGCAGTTTAGTGTTTTGCATGTCATCGCAATATAGTTTAATGGGCAGTTCATCAGATGGTGCTACCTGAGATGCAATGATACTTGTAGCTTTGTTAATCATGGCTGGCGAATTATCTATGCCATGAATAATACAACCGCTTGATTTCATCGGTTTATCGTTCCGAGAATCGCTTAATGCGTGATGCATGGCTAAACTGGTTGCTCCTAATGAGCAACCAAGATCATATAGGTTTGTATTCGGTTGGGCATAGCGCGATGCAAGCAAACCCGACTGCGATATGATTGCCTGGTACCCGGGTATGGATCGTTTCAACATATCGGGAAATACATTGGCAACGCTTTGGTCGAACTGAAATTCGCCAACATCGCCCAGCGGTTGAGCGAACAAAGAATCGCGCTCCTTATCGATTGGTGTAGTCAAAGTTAATCCGTTCGCCATGTCTGTTAATGTTCTCGAGCGCTGATATTCCGGTTCGATCATTCTACCTTTGTGCGCAGCTGCTGAAAAAACGTTAGGATGCCCTAAGCTTTGGCAACTGTATATCGATGTCGTTACAATACAAGCCCGAAACCGCGCGTCGACGTATTAAAAATGCGGACCCGGTCATGGCAAACGTAATCAAACGAGTTGGGCCGTTTAGAATGGAGACCGAGTTCGAACTCAGCCCATTTGAGGCGCTGTTGCGTGCGATTGTTCACCAACAATTATCTATCAAAGCTGCCGCTGCAATTCATGCCCGTGTTACTGCCTTGTTTGGCGCGCAGATCAAGCCGCGTGCACTACTGGATATGAATGTCGACACTCTGCGCGAAGCTGGTCTCTCAAAGGCCAAAATTCTGGCTGTAAAAGACCTTGCAGCGCGCCGGCTAGATGGTACCGTACCAGAGCTCTCAGTGTTGCACCAGGAGTCTAATGAAGCCATTATTGAGCGCCTTAGTTCGGTGCGCGGTGTTGGTCGTTGGACTGTGCAAATGATGTTGATTTTTAAATTAGGCAGGCCGGATATATTGCCCGTTGACGATCTCGGGGTTCGCAAAGGCTATCACTTTGCCTATGCAACGCCGGCATTGCCATCAGCGGCAGAATTGGTCGAAGCTGGCGAAAAATGGGCACCTTATCGATCGGTGGCCAGTTGGTATTTGTGGCGTGCCTGTGAGTTGGATTGGCCTGAGTGACTACCGAATAGTCAGGCATAAAGTTACAATTAGCCTTGCCATGAACATCAATGGATTCACGTGAAGTCCAATACCCCCAGTACCCCCAATATGTCCAGTCCATCACACAGTCGCTGGCGCGAGTTTTTTGCTGGTGCAAGAGCGATCTTACCGCTGGTAATTGGCGCGACGCCATTCGGTATGCTGTTTGGTGCACTGGCAATTTCAGTAGGTCTGACGCCTTGGGCGGTAATGGGTTTGAGCCTGATCGTGTTCGCAGGTTCGTCGCAATTTGTTGCAGCTGGGTTAGTCGGGCAGGGTGCGAGCCTGGGAATTATTGTACTGACTACCTTTGTTGTTAATTTGCGCCATGCTTTGTATGCGATTTCCTTGGGGCCGTATTTGCGCCATCTATCGCATCGATGGCTAGCGCCAATGGCGTTTATGCTAACCGATGAAAGCTATGCGGCGGTTATAACGCGATTTGAACAGGCAGATGGTTCGCCAAACAAACACTGGTTCTATCTGGGTGGGGCTTTGTTGATGTACATAAACTGGCAACTTTGGACTTTTGCCGGCATTGTGGCAGGACAACGCTTGCAAAGTGTTGGCGATCTTGGATTGGAATTTGCCATGGTTGTAACATTCATTGGCATTGTTGTGCCGTTGATCATTCGTTGGCCGATGTTGATTTGCGCATTGGTCGCTGGTGGGACGGCGCTATTGCTTCACGAATTGCCACATCAGTTGGGGTTAATCGTCGCATCATTGTTCGGAATTGCTGCTGGATTGGCTGCACAGTTATTCGCTGGTAGGAGTGTTGACTCTTGAATACTTTAGAACAAGTCACGCTTATTGTTGGAATGATGGCAGTGACATTTGGGGTACGGTATTCGGTGCTGGCAATGAGCGGGCGAATTACCATGTCACAGCGGGTGGAGCAGGCCTTGCGTTATGTTCCAGTAGCTGTGCTAACGGCACTGTGCACGCCAATATTGTTTAAACCTGAAGGCAGTTGGCTTCTATCTTTTGATAATAGCCACCTGATTGCAGGGATAGCAGCGATTATTATCGCTGCCCTTAGCCGACACTTGTTGTTGACGATTGTTCTAGGAATGGGGCTGTTTCTGGTGTTGCACTTAAAAATACTTTAGTTTATTGGTTGAGCAAATTACCGTTGTGCCAAAGCGTCATTCATTTCCATCAGCAAGTTTTCGGTGGTTTCCCAGTCGATACACGCATCAGTAATGGATACTCCGTATTTCAAATCTGAAGCATCACTTAGGCTTTGGTTGCCCGCGTTTATATTGGACTCAAGCATGATACCGATAATAGAAGAATTTCCACTGACTAATTGATCGAGAACGTTGCGCGCAACCAGTGGTTGTCGTGTGTGATCTTTGTGAGCGTTAGCGTGGGAGCAATCAATCATAATACGCTTTGCCAAACCGGCATCTTCGAGCGCCTGCTCAGCCAATGCAACATTGACCGAATCAAAATTCGGTGTTTTACCGCCGCGTAGAATCACATGCCCGTACTGATTGCCACGGGTTTTGAGAACTGTGGCGTGTCCGCGACTGTCAATGCCGAGAAAACGGTGAGGCTTAGACGCTGATTTCATTGCGTTAGTAGCCACGGATAAGTTTCCGTCGGTACCGTTTTTAAAGCCAACTGCCGTTGACAGGCCGCTGGACATTTCGCGATGTGTCTGCGACTCGGTAGTACGGGCGCCAATAGCAGACCAAGTGAATAAATCCGACAGGTATTGCGGGCTGATCGGGTCAAGTGCTTCGGTTCCCGTTGGCAAGCCAATTTCAGCCAGCCAGACGAGCAGCTCTCTTGCCATGCCGAGCCCGGTTTCGATATCAAATGTGTCGTTGAGGTGAGGGTCGTTTATCAGACCTTTCCAGCCCACAGTGGTACGGGGTTTTTCAAAGTACACACGCATGACCAGGTTGATATGTTTGCTTACCTTATTGCGTAGTGCCAGCAGTTGCTGTGCGTAGTCTTTAGCTGCATTGACGTCGTGAATGGAGCAGGGGCCAACCACGGCTAGCAGCCGAGAATCGTTGCCATCAAGAATGGCTTCTATTTCCGTACGGCCATTTTCGATAGTTTGCGTAGCTGACTCCGAGCGAGGATAGCGGTTCATAAGCTCTGCCGGGGATACCAGCTTGGATTCTGAAACAATGTTGGTATTGGACAAGGGCCGATTGAGCCTCGTCGCAGTTGCGTTATCGGTCATTTTCCTGATCTTTTGGGGTCGGTTTTAGTAAGTTGCCAAGTATGACAGTCGTCTGTTTTGGTAAGAGTTACACGACAAACTGAATAGCGCAACAGCTAATTACTTTCTGTTGATTTTTGGTAGTGAATTGAATGTGCAGGGATTCGCAAAAATCGCTTTAAATTGGCAGATTTTCTGGACACAGAGATACCAGGTT
>CALIMV010000475.1 GCA_938045275.1 uncultured Granulosicoccaceae bacterium | reverse complement strand
ACCACAGATAAAGCTGCCAGAGTAACGTCGGGGCCTTTGAACTCAACCATCGTGTCGCGGTCGATTGCATGTGCAAATGCCTGACGAACCAGAATATTGTCCAGTGGTGGCGTAGAGGTATTTAATGATAGTTGCGACATTTCGCCAGGCCGCATCACTGCCACAGTGGTGCCTGGTAGTTTAGAGATACGCTCAATCCAGGTTTGGTCTTGGCGGCCATAGATCATATCGATCTCACCGGTTTCAAAAGCCAAATCACGACTTGCATCAGACGGAATGTAGCGAAAGTAAATTTCCTTGATAGCTGGCGCACCGCGGTAGTAATTTTCGTTGGCGACAAGCTTCACATATTGTTGAGGCTGGTATTCGGCAAACGCAAAGGGGCCAGTGCCTATGGGTGTGCGTGCGTAGTCTTCGCCAAGCTTCTCCACCGCATCTTTGCAGACAATGTTGCCACCGTGATACGGTACCAGTGATCCAAGCAGGCTTGGTACTGTTTGAGATAAAGTAATCGTCACCTCAAACTCGCCTGTGGCTTCTACGTTCTCAAAGGCAGCATAATCAGCTGCAAAGCCTGAGGTGTCGGTATTAGCTGATCGGTTCAGAGAGTAGACCACGTCTTCGGCGTCCAACTTTCCATAGTCTCCATGGCACATAACATCGTCGCGTAACGAGAAAACCCAGGTCAGACCATCATCAGATGAAGTCCAGCTACTGGCGATATCAGGTTCAATGAATTCAGGGCTGGCCTTGCCGGGCTGAATACGCACAAGGCCACTGAACATCCAATGTAATAGCCCTTTATCAGGAGTCGTGGTGGCGATGTGTGGGTCAAGCTTGCCGGCATCGGCGCTGGCCATGCCAATGTTCAAGGTTGTCTGTGCAGCCCAACCTGTGCTGGATGTTGTTGCTGCAATGAAGCAGGCTGATACCAGCAACGGGCGAATCGAGTTCCTCATGACACTTTCTCCTTGTTTTGTTTAGTCACTCTTAAGCAAGAGCTGCTTTAGATAATACAATTAGTCACCACCGAACACCAGCCGCGTACCGTCACGGCTAAGGGAAGAATCAGTTGCCATCCAGTTGCTGTTAAATCTAGTTGCTTTTTAAAGAGTGTCTTCCAATCGGCAGTTCACCAGCAATTCAGCCACCGCAGCAGTATTAGGTAGCGCAATTACCATGGCTGCCATTTCGGCTAGATCACTCGGGTCAATCATCTCTTCACGTGTGATCTTGGTTACACTAGCAGTTAAGTCAGTGTCGACAAAGCTTGGGCAAAGAACAGTAGCGCGTACACCATGCTCCCAGCCGAGCCGACGAGTGCCATGCGTTAATGCCATCACTGCAAATTTGGATAAGTTATAAGCAGCGTTATCGTTACGCACCCGTTTGCCAGAGAGCGAACCGATGTTAACAATGCGGCCTTGTCCGGCGTCTTTTAACAGAGGTAGGCACGCACGCGTTAGAAAGAGGGGGCCTTTGACATTAATCGCCCAAAGCGCATCCAACTCAGACTCATCACCCGAATCTATCCTGAAGGTATTGCCGGTGCCTGCATTGTTGACTAAAGCATCGATGCGCCCGAAACGCTCTTGCGTTTTGTTTACCCAATTGTTTTGCGTCTGCCGATCGCAAGCATCGTATCTGGCCAGCAAAAGTCGCTCGTTATCTAAGTGGCCTAGAGATTCGGTTAGCGCATCAACATCTCGAGCACCGGCGCTGACAGTGTAGCCCTTGTTATGCATGCAGATGGCAATTGCACGGCCAATACCTCGATTAGCACCTGATACCAATACCACCCTGTTATGAGGATCTATCATGCGGTTTGACTGCTCCCTTGTTGCTCGAACCGATCGACGGCAAATGCATCGATTGGCAAATTAATATTGCGCCCTTGTGCGATGTCGGCGACCAAGGGGCCTACCAGTGGCACAAGCGCAAAGCCGTGTCCTGAAAATCCAAATGCGTGGATAAGTCCTGGCAGGTGCTTGCTATGCCCTAAAATGGGCAGTGTGTCTGCAATCATGCCCTCGATACCCGTCCATTGGCGTACCACTTGTGCGTGTTGCAGGTGCGGGAATATCGCCACCGCGTTAGCCAGATTTTCCGAGCAGTGTGAATGAATAGGTGTACCACTTAATCTATGCTGCGAGTCTTTTTGTACTTGCCCTTCGAAGCCTCCGCCGATCACTACCGCACCTGCTGCAGTTTGCTTTAAGGAAAGTTTACGACCTTGGCAGCCTATTACCGCCGAGACAAAGTCTGGTATTGGTTCGGTAACGGTCATTTGCAACGCAGCCTGTCGCAGCGGTACAGGCTCACCAACGGAGGCACTAATCTCACCGCCCCATGCACCTGCTGCATTAATGCAATGACGGCAAGCGTACTCGACTGTACGCATGTCACTCTTATTAGTGTCTATGATAATGTCACATTGAATATGCAAAGCGTTGACGTCTTTGTCGATGGCCTGCACCTGTGCACCCTCCTGAAATAACACACCTGCTGCAAGGCAGGCTTGTCTATAGGCGTGAACAGTAGCCAGGGGGTCGGCGAAACCATCATCGTTAACAAGCAGCGCACCGAGACAACGTTGGGTTAATAGAGGTATTCGAGCTTGCAGTTCGCTGGCGCTGATTAATTGCTCATGGGTATAACCAAGACTCTGAGTCATTGAGGCACGGGCTTCGAGTGCATTAAATGCTTCAGCATCTTCTGCCACTCTTATCTGGCCAGATACGGTAAAACCACAATCATGCCCGAGTTCTTTATTAAGTGTTGACCATAGTGGCAGCGCTGCGCGAGCCAGGGGAATTTCTGCAGGATGACGATTCAAGCTGCGCACACCGCCCGCGCTGGCCGAAGAGGCATGACGTGCAACGGTGGTCGCTTCCAGTACGGTAACGCTTAAGCCTCGCTGACGAAGTGCCAGGGCTGAGCTCAGACCGATCAAGCCACCGCCGATAACTATGGCATCAACAAATTGCTTGTTGAATGCAGTGGTCATGCGTTAACGTTCTGCATTTGGGGTGTTGGTTGTGTCCATGCCTAAATAGTCGGATATCAGTGTCGGAGTTTAGGAAGTATAAAGCGG
>CALIMV010000474.1 GCA_938045275.1 uncultured Granulosicoccaceae bacterium | reverse complement strand
GTGACAAATTTGTGACGACAACACTATCCAGTCAATTTGCCTACCGATTCCCTCCAACAGCCTTGAACCCTGTCGATACATTGATTGCAATTTATTCAGCAACGATTCGATCGTCCATTTTGTATCACGCTCGCAATTAGTCTGACAAATCTTGAGGCAATATTGTGAATGACATCAACCGTCGCCATTACTGGCACGTGGCTCTTTTTCTGGCAGCTATCCAAGGCTGTGGCTCCGGCGCAACAGATACTGAACCAAACCCGAATTTGGCTGCCGCTATTGGCTCGCCTAATGTCGACCTTCAAAGTTCAGAGACTGCTATTGAACAGCAATTCTCCAGCACTAACTCCGGCTTTACGCTCCCGTTGGTGGACGGCATACCTACAGCGACAACAGCTCCGCGATTCGATACGAACTCAGAGTCTTCAGCAACTCCTACAACTGTCAGTACTGCTGTATTAGAAGCACCAAAGCCACCAATCATTCCTGTCACTGCAACTAATGAAGTGGAGCCAGAACCTGAAGCAGTGCCACAACAGATCAATCAATCAGGCTTTCTTAATGATCGGCCCAGTAGCATCCAATGCCTCGAATTGCCGGATAACGCAATTAGTTTTAGCGACGTAGATAATGATGACTGGCGCGCTTGGGTAGCACCCACCAAACACCACTTTTCCAGCGCCACTGAATATCTTTCCATTGGCAGATCAAGCGATGGCAAGAACACATTGAGACAACAACTGGTTCCAAACAACAATGGCAGTCAAACCGTAGTAGCTGGTGCTTACTTGAGCTCAGCAGATACATACCGACTCACTCAGTCAGTCTATCTTGAGCCAGGGTTTGATTGGGGTGGTACGAATGAAGGTGGGAAACTCGGATTCGGATTCGGTGGTGGCTCAGCTCCAACCGGTGGAAAATTGCAAACGGATGGCTTTACCGTCAGATTTATGTGGCGAGGCAACAATGACGGAACAGCCTATATGACAATTTATTCGTATGCAGCTGATCGTAATCAGAGATTGCCTTACGGGGACGATCACCCTCTCGTGGGTTTTAATGTCCCTATCGGTGAATGGTTCGACTTAGCGATGGAAGTTACTGTCAATACCTCTACAAGTAAAAGCGACGGGAGCCTGAGGGCTTGGGCCAATGGATCACAGTTGTTGGCATTGGACGGTATTCAATGGCAAGCTTCGGGAGACAAACCAGCAATTCAACGATTGATGTACACCACCTTTTATGGCGGCAACGATTCCAGTTGGTCACCAGATAAAACCACTTACATACGCTTCGCGGATGTTTGTTGGTCTCCGGTACTCGACGATTTTGAGCCACTCGACCCAACATTGGGAAGTGCTCGAAACGCTGCACAATTTATGGCTACAAAAGATGCTGAAGGTACTATTTTCAGCGATTTTACTCAGAATGATAATGCCAATTTAAACTATGCCGCGTTGGCAGATTCACCGCGAGCCGCCATTATAAATAGCTTGGCTGAGGTAGAGCTTTTGCTACCGGTCCGGGATAACCTGATCGACTGGCATATTTACAACGCGCTCGATCGAATGAACGATAGCTTAGCCGGCCCCGATTGGGTTGATAACTACTCAACTAACCAACAGGCCCAAACCATCACTTATTTGTATGAAGCGGTTCGTGACTCACTGGCTGGTGCGAGCGCGCCAAACGCGCCTACCATTGTGCATTCGCAATTAACTCAAGCGAGTTCGAAGTTGGCGCAGGCTGCAATCGATTTGGCTAAAGCTCAGGTTGACTTGGCGCGCACAAAGTCCTCAAACCCGGACTGCATAAATTGTTTAGCAGCTCAGTACTTTGTACAACAAGCAAACAGTGAATTATTGGCGGCCAGACAACTTATGCTGACCGCACCGCTTGAAGCAATAGAATACGCTGAACAGGCACGTAAAACGGCAAATGAAGCCATTACCAGCACAGATAATTCCGGCAAATAATTTGAGGCACAATGAGCAAACTTTCCTTATCCCCAACTTAAAACCATTCGTTTGCGTTTGCGCCTGCCTCTTTTTTTATTTGAATTATCTTTAGTGGTCGGCTTTCGGCGAACAGGATTATTAATATACTTGTACGATAAAATCACAAAGCAGGTAATGTAAAGCTGCCAAACCACACTCAATGGGCGTAGCAATGAGTACTCGCTCATATTCAGAACAACAATCAATATGATTGGAACGATAAGTGGATAGACGTGTTCGTTCTGTCTGAATAACTGTAAAAAGCGTGCGATGTACCAGCCGAAGTTGTACAAAACCACAACCATTAGCAGCATTCCACCTTCGATCATGGTGTCTAAAAAACCGTTGTGATAATGGTTATATCGAACTTCATACTCACGCTCTGCCATGACTGATGCATGAGAATCAAACGACCAGCCAAGCAACGGGCGCTGGGCTATGGCATCTTTGGCTATTGCCCAAAGATCTGTGCGCCCGGTCATGGATGCATCCTTACCTATGCTGCCGGTGAAAACCACAAATAATTCAGCGGGCGTGACCATTAGCAAGACTGACAAAATTAAAAATACAAATACCAAGGCACTTAACACATTAAATACCAGTCGAACCGTAGGCGTAAAGTTTGCCAGGATACGCATCCAGAGCATTAATCCAATAATTAAGACGCCAGCAACAGTGGCGGTTCCACTTCCAGACATTGCAATACTTAACATAAACAAGGGTATCGCAAGCATTGCCAAAAGGCGCCAATATCGCGAAACACCAGAGCTGAGCACTAGAGCAGACGCAGCCCACAAACCAAGCGCCGCAGCGTTACCTAAAGAATTAGGGTTACCGGAAAATCCACCATAACGACGTGTCGAAAAAATAATTTCAAACGGATGCGTGCCGTAGGTAAATAACATCAACAGGCTCGCCATATGCGATATAAATAACGGAAAAAATACCAGTAAATAGCAACTCTGTAACCATCCTTGTCCGTTTTTCTGACCTATGACAAACAGCAAAGGCATCAAAATAGACACTAAAATCAGGATACTGTTGGTAATGACTTTAGTTGGCTCTACGCTGTATGTAGTACTAAACAATAGAACGGCAATCAATACGCCCAGGTGGGGCCACTTTAGCGCGTAGGATTTTACTGCCCGCCAGTGCACAACGCACAAAGCAAGCGTTATCAGATACAGCACCGCTTGAAAGTTCTTCTTTATCGCTTCTGCATCCACGCGCCTGATATCTTCAACTGGCACTGGCGTGGCTGAGAAGAAAACCAAAGTAGAAGAGTTACTGGGATTCAACAGAATAAGATAATCGGTCAGTGTGGAGGCAAGTAAAAGCACCAGTGGCATGGTCAGCACAACCGGAGAATTTGCCAATAGGCGCACAGCGGTTTGCGCCATTTTATAAGCTACGACCAAGCTATGCAGCCCAAGGGCGTCCAGCCCACTTACCAAGGGATGTTCACCGGTAGTATTGGCTTCGCGAGATCGCCGGCGCTTGCGTTTTGAACGGGTTTTGTCGGAATCCTTGCTGGAAGAACTGGTTTCGTCAGTGCGCTTGGTAGTCGGACTGGTATCGCCAGATCGCTTTTTCGTTAATGTGGCTTTACCGGTGCGTTTGCTAGTCGAACTTGATTCGCCGTCGCGCTTGCTCGATGAACTGGATTTACGGATACGCTTGCTTTTTGAGCTAGACTCGCCAGAGTGGCTACTGGATAAACTCGCTTTACTTCTACGCTTACCAGTGGAGCTTGACTCAACAGGCTGCCCAGTGGTTGAACTAGCTTTACTGCTACGATCGCTAGTAGGGCTGGTGTCAACAGGCTGCCTGGTGGTTGAGCTAGCCGAACCACTACGCTTACTAGTAGAGCTGGATTCACCACGCTGCGTACTGCTTAAACTAGCTTTACCACTTCGCGTACCACTGGAGGTGGGTTCGACAGGCTGCGTACGCGTTGAGCCCTGTTCACTAGACCGCCTGCTCGTTGAAATGGCTTTACTACTGCGTTTTCTGGTTGAACTGGATTCGCCAGAATGCCTGCGTTTTGAACTGGATTCACTACGGCGGCGCCTGCGTGGCGAACTGGACTCACCAGAGCGCCTACTTGTTGAACTTGCTTTTTCAGTGCGGCGGGCCGTTGCGCCGGGTTCACCAGTGCGCTTGCGAGAAGAACCGGACTCACCGGATCGCTTACTCGTAGAGCCAGACTCAACTGAGCGGCCGCTTTTTGAACCGGATTCGCCTGAACGACTACTCGTTAAACTGTCTTTACCAGCACTGCCGGGCGTTTGGCCAGGTTCATCTGAGAGCCCAAGAGGATCTTCGCTTTTTTTGCCCGAATACATACGAGTTGAGCTTGTTTCGGCGGTGTGCCTGCTCATTACGCTGGTTTCAGACAAGTGCCAGTCAGCTGTCCCAGAATCACCAGGGCTCGGTCGCTCAGAACTGGATTTACCAGAGCGCTGACCTTTTGAACCGTTTTTAGCTTCAGTACTCACGGATTACTTAAATTTAACCTGCCAAATTCTGCTAAAAACCAGAGATCTCGACCAGAGAACTAGTTTAACGCACCTGCAAACTGTTCGGCGACACATATAATCATAACTATGCCGTGTTACGCACATTAACCGGCAAAATTACACACAATTTCACTTGAAGCGCTTTGTTCAAACATCGATAATGCCTAACCCGACGAAGGCAAACAAGTTGAACGACAAAACCAATATCGATTTGAATAGAAACTCTCCGTATGGAAACGAACGGAAAGGCTACTCAAATCATGTATCGGCTAATGGCAATGTGCAGAATGCGCCTACCTCAAAGCTCTACTTTGGCTTACCTCTACGCCGCTGGCTATTCCTCTATGGCCTGTTTGCGGCCACTGTCATAACCTGGGTCGCCAGTCACAACATTACGCAGTTTAAACAACTTGGGCCAGTGGCCTTTCAAAATGGATTTCCAGGCGACCTGACACAGTGGTCTAGGCGAGGCGGTTGGGAAAATATTCTATTCGAACAAGACGGCATTAAACTTCATCGTAACGTTGATAAAGCCAGTTACGCTGTTCGCACGTTTGCACTTGCACCCTCCGAAAACCGAATCGAAGAAAAATTAAACGTCACGGCACTTATCAAAACGATAACAAAAAAGCCGGCTTCAGATCCGGCCAGTGGTGGCGCTGTAACCATTAGGCTGCAAGATGACAGTGATAAAGTGGTGAAATATGTACTCATTGGCAGATTAGACGGATTATCAGACCAATATGAGATTAACCGAGTTATTAACTTAACCGAAAATATCACGCGCTTTTCGTTAGTGTTTTATAACAAGCAATCCAACGCTGAATTCGCATTGGTCGACGCATCTGCTTCTTTGGTAACAGAGCTACCAGCGTTCCGTAATGCCCGAATAGCGATTTTTGTGACATGGTCAATCATATTTCTGATAACGCTGTACTACCTGTTCACCCATGCGTCAAAAACGATGTTCGCCGTTATCGGCACCGTCATATTGCTCACTTTTGTTGGTGTACTCATGCCCGAAACCATCAGATCTGGTGCAGTAAAGCCCGTTTTACAGGCTATACAAAATCTGACAGGCCCGACTGACGACGACACGGGTTTGCGATACGCGTATAAAATCGGACACTTTGTGTTCTTTTTTCTATCCACCTTAATCTTGCTCCTATATCGTCATCCGCTCAAATTGCTGGTTTGGGAAATATTTACTTTAATGATTCTGTTTGCCATCGCAACTGAAGGCTTGCAATTATATCTATTAGATCGATCAACACGTGTAACCGATCTAATAATCGACTTTTCTGCAATTTTATTCGGTGCCATACTCGCTGCATCAATCGTTGCAATCAAAGCAATCTCTTCTAAGAAATCTAAGCCACCAACCGCAACACCGTGACCTTAATTCATCGCATAGTCAATGCGGCTCCTTTACCGAATAAGTTCAAAACTCAAAGTTTTTTACGATCTTCAGCCAGTGTTGCCGACCAGATACTGATCAGCGCACCGAGTTTTATTGCAGCGTTGGTTGTAGTGGCATTGTCAGGTATGGAAGCGCTAGGTGTTTTCAGCGTGGTCCTGATAATTGCCAATTACGCAAAAGCTGTATTCACAACAGTCTTGCACCGTCAGATGGTGCTGGCAATATCAGCGAAATCAGCCGGCACACAGCAAGGGGTGTTACTTGCCACGCTAAGTGTGGAGCTTTTGTTCGCAGGGCTGTTGGTGGTAGCGTGTGTCGGTATCGGTTTCCTTATAGATCAATTCAGCACTATATTGCACGCTCCTCTTCTGTTGGCAAGCGTGGCTGCGTATATTGTATTTAGTGCATTATTCGAATTATTTCGACAATTTCTGTATGTAACTGACCGGCAATTATTTTCACTGCAATGTACTTCTAGCGTGGTTGGGTTGCATTTGATTGGATTTACATCTCTACTGCTTTTTGATCACCCTTCACCGCCTGTGTTTTTATATTTCATCGTGCTCGCCGTAGGTTTTCTTGGCGGTACATTAGTCAATCATGTCTGCTTACATTTATTGCGGCGCGCCCGGTGGCGAGGTTGGAGTTTTTCGTTTGCCAAGTTAAGCCGCTACTGGCAACACGCACGCTTTAGTCTTGTGGGAATGAGTATTACCTGGTTACAGAATCAAAGCGTTACACCGCTACTCCTTATATTAACCAACCCATTGATCGTTGGTTATTTTAGTTTTGCAAGACTCATGGTTATGCCCTTGATTGTTATTAACCAAGGTTTGGTTAATAACAGCACACCTCAGCTTCGTCGACTAGCTGAAAAAAGCACACATGCGGCGGTTTCGAAAAGATTACAAGAATTGAGTAATGTAAATCTCATCATCTCACTCGTGTATTTTTTAGTGCTTGCTATATGCCACATTAGCGGAATATTGGATTCGCTTGTCGCTGACTACAACTCTATTTCATGGTTTCTTGGGTTCTGGGTAGTATCGCTGCTTGTCACATTACAACGCTTCTGGCTTTCACAGTTTTTCGTTGTGCACATGAAGTTTAAGTTTTTAATGATCAGCAGCTCAATTGTCGCCCTATTCTCACTAACTGGTATGATTGCCGTAGGTTTTTTGACTGACAATGTTACCGTCCCGTTGCTGTTTTTTATTGGGGGGGAATTACTGTTCATTGTGATGTTGATGCATGCGAAAAGAAACTACGCAACCACGTCCGGTTGAACGACTTCATCTGAAAAACCAACTGCCAGGTTAAATTCAAGCCATGCCAGATCAATACGATGTCAACTCTCCTGCGGTAACTGTCGGTGTAATTACACTTGAAAGACGCAAGGAAGCATTTGTCAAATTACTCCAGTTCCTGGACCCAGCACTAAGTGCTTATCCGGGCCAGCTCGAACTGCTCATCTGTAACAATGGCGAGGCTGCCACCAAGCCACAAATTGAAGACACACTGGTAAAAAACCTACCTACGTTCAAGGGCGCCGTGCGTACCATCAATTCACCGGAAAACAACATTGCCATTGGTCGCAATGTGGTACTGGACAACGCCGCGTTCGACCTGGTTGCGTTCCTTGACGATGATGAATATCCGTCTGACAATTGGCTAAACGAAATGATGAAGGTGCATATTGAATGTGGCTCGGTGGTCGTAGCAGGGCCGGTGCTACCAGTATTCGAAGATAATTGTCCTGCGTGGGTTAAAACCACCGACTTGCACAATGTTCGCAACCGGCAGAATAAGGGCGCCATAAGTATGACCGGTACAGGAAACGTATTAATAGATACCAGGCCTATCAAAGAGCTTAGATTTAATCGAAAATTTGGCCAAACCGGTGGCTCAGATACCGAATTTTTCTTGCGTCTGTACGATGCTGGTCACACCATGCATTGGGCATCCGACGCATTGGTTTATGAGGATATTCCCGCCGACCGGGCGCAAACGGCGTACATGTTAAAACGCTTTAAAATACAGGGTAATAACTATCGTAGAATTATGCAGGCAAGAGGAGCAATTAAGAGTACACCTTTGTTTTTGGTCCGAGCAGTGTTTATGTGTGTAGCGTCATTGCCCATTGCAGCCGTGTTATGGGTTCTGAAAAAACCCACTGCAGGAGACTGGCTGAAACGTAGTTTCTCCAATTATGGCAAGTTATTTAAACCAGCTGAACAGCTTTACGATTAACGCTCGAAACTGCACTGCTTGCATGAAACAATGGTGGTACGGATACTAACTAGCCAGTGAAATAGCACGACACAATACAGATTCACATACCACCTACAATTTTTACTGAACTTGCAATCAATTCCCAATAAGAAAACTCTCGCTAGAAAAGTTATAATTCTTGCACTAAACGCCTAAATTCCTCTCCTAACTCAGCAAGCGACTTATTCATGCGTGTTGTCTTCGTGCAAAAATTCGTTCCACATTACCGCTTACCGATGTTTGAGCAACTGCGGGATAATCTGGCCAAAAAAAACGTGGAGTTCGTGCTTCTGTATGGGCCACCAGATGCGTATGAGGGCTCGAAGGTCAAAACCATGGAGCCGTCGTGGGGATTAAAAGTCAACAGCCGCATTTTTTCAGTTTTGGGCCGCTATCTGTATTGGCAGGGTGCCAGCAAACACATAAAAAAAGGCGATTTAGTCATCGTTGAACATGCTGCCAAGTTGCTGGACAACTACGTGATTTTTGCTAAACGGCAGTTCGGTGGTTGCAAAATGGCTTACTTCGGTCACGGTAAGTGTTTCCAGCCAAAAGTAGAATTATTTGTTTCGCGCTGGGTAAAAAAATTGATGTTAAGAAAAGTCGATCGCTGGTTTGCTTACACCGAAGTCTCTCGACAGAGTTTGTTGGATCAAGACGTCAGCGACGATATCATTAGCGTAGTAAACAACACATTGGCAAGCCCCATAAAGCTTGAATCTCTAGAGTCTAAAAAAGTCCCTGAACGTTTCATCTATATTGGCGGTATGTATCAAGATAAGCGAATTGATGTTTTGTTGGCGTCTGCAAAACTGATCAAACAGCGCCACCCGGCGTTTGAACTACATTGCGTCGGCGATGGCCCACTACGACACCTAATTACCGCCGACGCGGCTAATAACGACTGGATTGTTGATCACGGCTCACTGTACGGTGAAGAACGAAACGAGCTACTAGCAAGCTCTGTGGGCATACTGATGCCTGGTTTGGTTGGACTTGTAATAATGGATTCATTTTTCTTTCAATGTCCGATTATCACATCAAGCGCTGGAGACCACAGCCCTGAAATTGCCTACCTGGAAGACAGTGTCAACGGTCTTATCGAAAATGCTGGTGCATCAGCTCAGGCTTATGCAGATACAGTGGAGAGCTACTTACAATCTTCCGAGGCAGCACTGGCCATGCGCAAAGCGTGTCTTGACAGTGCGAAGCACTACTCCATGGACAATATGGAAATGAATTTCAGAAAAGGCATTTTGACAACTCTGCAAACGAGATACTAGTAGCATTAAGGGTATGCGAGCGAGCTTAAAAAAAGGTACGCGAACACTGAGTATGCGCCTTCGCTCTTCAATAACAGTAATAATTACTGCAGCCGTAGTCCATAGATTGTTATATGTTTTTCGTCACAACTTTGGGTATGAATAAATGCATTCTTGCCCGATGCGTCCATTTTTACTTTGGGATAACAGTTTCTCGTTGAGCCTTCCGAGTATATCTTTTGCCATTCAGCATTAACGTTGGTGCGTTTAAAAATTTTAATTCCTGACGCAATCGCATACATGTTGTTGTCTTTGTCGAAGAATATTTCGGTTGCACCTTCAGGTGCTTCTTCTTCAATCCAGCGTTGTTCTGCCGCACTATAGCGAGAGATAAAGCGAGACCCTTCAGTCGGACTTAACAATAAATACGGATTATCTTCGCTATCAATTGCAAACGAGCCAATGGAATAAAAGGCCTTGTCGCCGGCAATACCAAGATTGCCACACTGCTCAGGTTGAATAGGCAGCGACATTGACCCACCTTTCATGTCGACAACATCATTGCGACTGATAGTTCGTACCACGCAGGGCATTGTTACCTGTCGGCCCGCTACGCCATCTCGCCAAAACATGCTAACGATCATATTGTTTTGTTTGCTAAATACAACTTTTGGTAAATAGGAGGTCCAACCTCTTTTTCCTGCAAACGGAATAGCCGCACCTGGAGCATCAGCATGAGAATCAAAATCACCATCGCTATGATTATATTTTGCACCTATCGAAGACCAAACACGGCTGTTTGAATCGTAGAACGCTATACCAGTACTCATTGCTCTTTCAGAAAAACTGCGCTTTGGTGCAGCTGCAAATCGATAAGTTACGTACAAATCGTCGTTTTTATCTTTGTAAAAAGCTGGATAGGTAATCTGGTTTCCTGGAATAGCCGCTGACCCAAGCGTCGGAAATCGCGTTTGATTTTTTTCCTCGACTAGCTTTAATTCAGTATCGGTTATTTGCTGACCTTTGAAAGCCATTGACGTTATGTCGTGCGCTCGATCAGACTTTTTGTATTGCCAGGGTAAATTATGCATATTGTAGGCAACGTGAATGGCACCCGTTTTATCAACAGCCACCGACGGCGCTGTATGCCATCGATTGTGCATTGTTCGATCATCAACAATGATACTTTTCCATTCCCATGAGTTATCACTTCGCTGATACCCTTGACGCAGTACGGTTCTTAACGGGACCCCTATTGCGTCACCATTTGGGCCGGGTTCAACGTTAGCCGTGTATAAATAACGACCTGATGAATCGATAGATGATTGTTGCACGTTGGTTTGTGATGTTGATACTGGCAGGTCAGTTAATATTTTGCTCACCGCCCCCACATCGCCGTTTAAAAAAATGGATTGCGTTGATGGACCGGGATTGTTAGATACTGCAGATTCTGTGGTAACAATTTCTTCCGGTTTTGCAGCGGCTACAATGACCGGTTCAATTATGGCACCAGTGGCAGGTTCTTCGACAACTCTAACGGCAGGTTCCACGACAACGCTGGCCGCTGGTTCCACAACCGCAGAAACTGTTGGTTCAGCTAAAGTACCGCCAGTTGAATTAACGCGGGTGCCTATGGCCTGAACTGCCGCGTTCGCAGCTCCGTATCCAACCACAATATTATAATCGTATTGGCTGGCTACATTGGCATTCGCGCCATCTTGCACGATGAAATTGACGGTGTACTCACCCGTTTCATTCGCGTGCCATGAAAAGGTTCGCGTACCATCACCATTATCGGACAATACCGCACCTTCCGGCCCTGATCGAACAAATACGTTCGGAATAGCTCCATCATTATCAGTAGGGGCCAACACGAAACTCAATTTTTTACCAATACTGACGACGTGATTTTGTACATCTAACACAGGGACACTATTGGCGCGAGATTGGCCAGACAATACAGCCAGAATCGTCGCGATTGCTAAAAAACCAATCTGATTTACTCGGCTCTTCATTGTATTGCTGGCAAGTACCTTAGGAACAATCAAGCACGATAATTCAGCATGATGGCGCTGTCAACCACAATGACCACTACTTCATAAGCAGCTTACTTGGCAACGCGATTACAATAGGACCCCCCCTTCGGTTTAACATTACAGCAAATTGAACAGGTTGTAATCGCACTGTTATCGACTTGGTGTACACTTTTTTAATTGACAAATAGTGCTAGACAATTGTCTACACCAGCAATGTTAACAATCACTGGCATGTCTCAAGGCTTGATTGATATAAGTAGATCTACTTAATCTGTTTTGCGAGTCTGAACAGATGCAGGCCGCAAAGCACAGCAC
>CALIMV010000473.1 GCA_938045275.1 uncultured Granulosicoccaceae bacterium | reverse complement strand
TTAATGAGAAGAAAATTACCTTTTAATGCAGCTAAAAGCGCACTGCTTGGGGCGTTTTTGGTGGGTTCAACCGCAGGTGCTTCACTTGTAGTCGACGACCTACTAACCAGTTCCAATTTGACGACACCGTGGCAAGAGTGTGGTACCGATTCAGCTGCCGTTGATGTAGCCAATCTTGATGCAGGTGGATGTGCATACCGCACGACTCCGGCAGAACCCGGTGTTACCTACAGCATGACATGTGGTATCAGAGTTGTGAAGGCAGCCAGCATTACACTAGCGTTTCTCGATGCTGATGACAATACTCTTGCCAGCAAAGTCACCGAAATACTCGAACATGTTTCTGGCGTGTACTCGGCAACCTTGCAGGCACCAGCCGGCACCGCGACTGCGGCAATCGGTATCTACGGCGAGGAAGGTTCTGGTTTTCAGGACTGTGTGCTAGTTGATGCTCAGCCAATGCCCGAACCAACCAAAGGCTCCATAAGCGGAGTTACCTGGTTTGATGAGAACGGCGATTCTGTATTCGACAACGTTGAAAGTATTATCACAGGTACTCCTGTTTCGATTAATTTCAATGGGAACGTGCTTGAGCAAACTGAAACTGACGCTAACGGCAGCTACTACTTTGGTAATCTGGATATAGATGCTTGTTACACCGTTTCATTTGGTGTCACGGATAGCACTGTTGAACTAGGTGCAACCGGTGCTGATAATGATGCTGAAGCAAACGGTGTTACGCAGGAAATCTGTTTAACCGAACTTGTTGCCGATGTCACTGACACTGACGCTGCGTTTGTTGCAGTGCCACCTCCCGAGCCTCCTGCTGATCTGGCAATATGTGGCGTAGCCTGGTTGGACGATAATAGTAACGGTATGTTCGATGGGTCAGACACCACTCTACCGAACGTTAAGGTCCGGTTAATTGAAGTAGGAAAAGGAACGATAGACACGCTCAGAACCAATGATCATGGTAACTATGTGTTCAGCGATCTTACACAAGGTGAATACGCAATTCGATTCATTACACCTGATGGTCATGAGCCCACGGTAAAGGCAAACAGCGCAGAAGCAGGTAAAAGCTACATCGCGTCCACTGGTAGAACCCCTAACTTTATTCTCTCAGCAGACAACTCGCCGGTCGATACTGCCTGTTCAATTCAGCACGTTAATGGCGGATTTATCAAATTGCCAGTCGCGCTTGAGCCAACGGTTGCCAATGATGATGAAATATCACAGGAAGTGGGTACAGACTTTAGTATCGCTGTTCTCGACAACGATGAGGCATGCGATGGTGTGTATGAAGTGAACCTGCTGGGTCACAATATTCCCGGTAACGTCGCTTTCGACCAACAATCTCAAACATTCCAGGTCAACAGCACTACCGCTGCCGGAACTTACTCATTGGAGTACGGCGTGCGTGGTGTTTGTGGTTCCTACGACACGGCTAACGTTATTGTCGTATTGGAAGAAGTACCTGTAGTCATTCCGCCAAATGCACCGGATGCGCCTGTTTGCCGAATTGAAACGGGAGGAAATTCAAGTAACGGCGGTGTTGATGTGTTCAATGTGTCGCGGGATGGTTTTAGCGCTGAATACAATATGTACGACCGACACAAAAAATTGATGGCCACGGTTAGCTCCACTGACTATACGCACAGAGTTTATATTGGTGAAAACACCAGCCAATGGCGACAACCGTATATTGGATCCTGGGAAATGGAATGGAACGGTACTAACTATGGTTTCTACCAGGTATCCGTTTACTATGTCTCGGCAGTCGAAAACGGTTTGGAATCAGCTCTTACTGAGTGCGATCGTACCCTTGTGTCGCCGATAGCACTCGACCTTAATAACAAAGGGCGAATTCAACGAGTTCATGGCAGCTTTGCTGTTGATCTGAACAATGACGGTATCAAAGAAGAATTAAGCCAGTGGTTTGCACCATCAGCCGGAATATTGGTTACCAATGATGCGAAAGGTCAGATAGATGGTCGACACTTGTTTGGCAATGTTCCTGGTCGGTATTCTGATGGATATGACGAATTGACCACGCTCGATGCTAATCAGGATGGTGAGCTGACCAACGCTGAGTTGGACGGTTTGGCGATCTGGACAGATCTGAATAGCAATACCATGGTGGAAGAAGGTGAGATGTCCAGCCTGGAAGATCATCAAATCATCGGCCTTGCACTAAATCATTATAAGTTCATGGCTCGTGCTACCAAGACAAATGGGAAAAGTATTCTGATGGAAGATGTCTGGTTACCGCATGCTCCGATGGCCGCATTGGTCAAGTAGAGACTGTCAGCAAATAAGAAGGGACGGACCCTTTGGGTTCGTCCGACTTTTCAAACTATTCCTAAGGCTTAGATATGAAATTCAAAAATCATTATGTAGTAACCGGTATTGCACTGTCTGCCACTCTGTTAATGAGTGCCTGTGGTGGTTCAAGTGGTGATTCAAGCGCCGGACCCAATGGCACGATTATCTCCAATGACTTTACATTCCCTACTGTAGCCAATATCGAACAGAGAGCAGGCGTTGAAAAACCGATTGGCCCAGCACCTGAGTTTTCTGCGCGTCGTACCTTGAGTGAAGGTGCGGGTGACCCAATCGGGTTTGGTGAGCCGGTTGTGCTGAACTACAACATGTACAGTTGGGCGACAGGTGAATTGGTTGATTCTACCGATACTCTGGATGAGCCACTGACCGTTCGTGCTGGCGTGACCAATGGTGTGCCGGAGTACTTGACAAAGTCTTTGCTAGGACGTCAGGTTGGCGAAACATTGCAGCTGGTTTTCAAGCAAGATATGGCTGACCTACCAGAGTATCTGGATAAAAGTGATGCTTACGTAGTGGTTGTGAGCCTGCTTTAAATTTGCAGCGAAGAAAATAGAGCTAACATAAATTTGCCAGTACTAACTTGCTGGCGAAAACATTGCTTCTAAAAGCAGCACAACGAAGTGCTGCTTTTTTACGTTTTGGGCCAGAGAAGTAAGTTTGATGATTCCAGGTACCTTATTCGGTAATAGAATCTTATTTTTTCTATTGCTGGGCTTACTTCCGTTGGCTTGCGGAGACGCGCATGCAGCCTGGCAGGCCAGTTTGAGCGAGAAGGAAATTCATGCCTTGAATGTTGCCGCTGCTGATCATTTTTATAATCAGCAGTTTACTACCCAAGGTTTAAATCCATCGCTTCAAACCAACAAAGTAAAGGCTTCTACCTCAGCGTTGGGTTTGGAAGTGCTGTTGATTGAGCTACAGGAAGTGAAAAACCGTTCTGCTGACGATCCACGTTTGGCTGAAGTATTTGTATTCGACTACGCTACCAACAGTGCAAGTGTCCTGCTCGTTGATGTTCTAAATCAGAAAGTCATTAATTCCAGCTCGATAGACAACATTCATTTACCGCTTAACGATCGCGAAGTTGCCGTTGCAACGCAAATTTTATTGAACAACACAGCTTTAATGGCGAAATTAGCACTGGAGTACGAAAAACAGATTGGCAAACCACTTGAAAGCCCTCAGCAGCTTGACATGAAAGTATCTATTTGGAATCCAGGGATGAATGCGCAATATTCGCAGCAATGCAAACTGACGCGCTGTGCGCTGGTTTCTCTGTTTACCAAAAGCGCCTACAACTTTTCTGTTGAGCCGGTTATAAACTTATCAACTGCCAACGTAAATCTTGATTGGGTGCAATGATCTGTAGTAATTCAATTTGGGGGTTGATGCTTTTTCGAGGGCTGTTCATCACAATAGCATCACTATACACATCAGTCGCATTTTCGCATTCGTGTGCAGGCGGCTTGGATGGTCAGGGCAGACCGGTACTGGCAAGTAAGCTTGAGCACCAATTTGATTCGGGTGCACGTTGGCAAATGTGCTGGCATATCGACCCGCAGGTTGGGTTATCGCTAAGCAATATCGCCTATGGGGCCCCTCAGGAGCCTGTCAGGAAAGTAATGCAATCGGCTTCATTAGCGCAAATACTGTTGAAATACGATGAAGATAAATCTGCAACCCACGTGTTGGCTGAACATGGATTAGGTTTATCGCGACATCGTCGAGCAAACGCAGTGAATTGTAGTGATGGGGAAATTCATGCTAACGATAATGAATTCGGAATCTGTGTAAAGCTACGAAACAAGAACAGTTTAACCAGTTTGCGCAGAAGTGTTTCGAAACGCCGTCATGAGCTATCACTATACGCTTTTTCGATAGCCGGTTCGCAGAGCTTTGAACAAGTGTGGCGTTTTAGCGAAGATGGTCAAATTATTCCAACGGTTCGTTTGGGAGGAGAGCTTGACCGATTTACCTACCTGGAACAGTATGGCTCGCCGGTAAAAAATCTTATGCCATTCGCAGCCAATGCGAGTTTGTTATACACATGGCGGCTGGATTTCAATATAGCTGATACACCAAACAATGACTTGGTAGAACAGGTCGAATTCGTGCCGCACGAGACCGATGTCATACGCCGTTCAATAGACATTAGTTTGATACAACTTGAGTCATTCCATAAAGTAAATCGACAGCGTTTTCGTGGTTGGCTAATCAAAGATGCAGACATTTCATCAGGGTCGAGCGGCACCACACGTATTGGGTATTATCTTGACCCGCAAAGCTCGGGTTTTGATTTTGCCAGCCGTACTTTGCGCTGGGCAAACTTTGATTTAGCGGTATCGCGAAAACGTCTTTGTGAACGGCTGGCATCTTTTAATGAGTTAACTAATGCAGGTTGTGGCAACAGTTTAGATGACTTTATCAACGGCGAATCGCTGTTGGGCGAGGATGTCACTGTTTGGTTTAGTCTTGCCAAACAATTCTTACCAAGCGCCGAAGACTATCCGGCGATTAGTACCAAGGAGGCAGGCTTTACTTTGACTCCTTTTGATTGGTCAGCGTCAACACCTTTTACAGAGCTGGAAGAATAATAACTGTGGGACATCGACACG
>CALIMV010000472.1 GCA_938045275.1 uncultured Granulosicoccaceae bacterium | reverse complement strand
GTCCCTGCAACCAGGTTGTTCCACTGCGAGGAGGTCCAACCAGAAACACCAGCTTTTTATCAATCTGTGATGCTTGGCTTGCCGCAGTATCAATTTGGTTTTTCGTTGTACTATTCAATTTTACGCTCCGGCCCGATTTTCACTGGTCTGACGCGAACGTTTTGCACGAAGTTTTTCGGATATAAATATTCGAATACGCTGCGCAAAGCCATTAACAGCGATGGCCGCAGGCATCAATTTTTCGAAGCTGTTTTTCGGTAGCAACCTTTGCAAATAGGCAGCTATACCGGTTATTATCGTTCTTGTCGGTTCTTTTAGAATAATGCCAGGGTCGCACGCCATTGCCTGATGAAACATCTTCACAGCCATACGCCCATCGGACAATCGAATAGCTTGACGTGCAAGGTAACGCAGTTGGTAGGCTCGGGCTCGCTTGCCGTGCTTCTTTATCAGATCTGGAGCATACTCACTGGTTTTTTCAATAACTCGCTCCCAAGTACCCAGTTGCTTGGGTATATTTGCAGACAACCCACCTGCGTTGAGACGGTATAAAGTCAGCGCCTCTGACAACCCTTCAATTTTCCAATTGGTTTTCAGGCGTATACGTATCCAGCACTCGATATCTTCGGATTGACGAAGCGATTCGTCAAAGTAACAATCCGTATCGCTATGCCCATTGTCTGCATCAAATTTAATGTCATCGAAAACCACTTTGCGCACCACTGGTGCCGACCCATTACCAATTGGATTTCTACACAATAAATGGTCTGGTGGTGCATGGTCCAGACGTGGCATTTGTCTGGTGGCCAGTTGCTCACCATTCTCATCAATAAAAGCTGACCGCGAGAAACTGATACCAATATCTTCGTTAGCATCAAGATGCGCTACATGCATTTTCAGTTTTTCTGGTGTCCAGGCATCATCAGAATCCAGAAACGCCAAATAGTCTCCTGTAGCTAAGCGAATGCCAGTATTACGTGCACCGGCTAACCCTCTGTTTTCATTGTGCTGAATAATTCGAATTCTCGAATCTTCAAATTTACGGCACAGCTCTATACTGCGGTCCGGGGAGCAGTCATCAATAATCAAAAACTCAAAGTCTGTGAAAGTTTGGGCTAAAACTGACTGAACTGCCGTTTCAACATAATCCTCAACGCCATATACTGGCATGATCACACTCACTTTGTTCATGATGCAAACCCTCTAATTTCAGTTGTAGCGTCCATTTCGATTTTGTTTTCCTGCGTTCTGACAATAAATTGATAGTGCATTGGCGCCCCAATGAATTGCACCACCAAGCCCGCTAACACGACACCAATCAAGCCCCATTGAACTCCGACAACTATTGCCACGCTAAATAACAGACTGTAAACAACGTGCCATTTTAGATCGGCAGTGGGGTTGCCTAACGCACGAATATATTTTGAACCAGCTTCAATCACCAACAGAGGAACCCCTCCAAGGCAAATCAGTGCTACCAGTTGGCTCGCATTGTGCTCTTGCCATTGTTCACCGAATAAAATTGGCACATAGTATTCCGCTACACCAGCTTGCAGAACTAACAATGGAACAATAACCAGCAGCATGTATCCCAATCCACGACTGAACCGTTTTTCTATTTCACTGGCTTGCTGCCTTACGGAACACAGGTAAGGATAAAATGCGTTGTTGAATGAAATGATGAAACCACGGGTTAAACCAAGCCCTGCGTTAAACGCAAAATAGTAAACACCCAGTGCCTCCATTCCAAGAAAATACCCAACCAGTATGTAGTCAATGTTGTGGCGCACAACACCTAGCAGTTCTACACCAAGCACACCGCTATTAAATCTTAAGTGTTCAGAAAACTGATTAAACGATAATTTTTTTGGTGCAACCCACTCACTGGCTTTCCGGTGCGCTCTAATCCACACTGGCACCACAAGTAGCTTAGGTAAAATCAATGCCCACAGTCCAAATCCTGTAAATACCATACCCACGGTCAAGGCAGCATCCAGCACTGTTTGCTGGATTTCAGTTTTCGCAATAAGCCCAATCCGTTCTTTTCGTAAATTTAAAGCACAATGAACCTGGGCAACAGGCAGGAGCAAATAACTTAGACCTAAAACTGATACAAGCAGGAAAATTGAATTATCGTTGTACACGTAGGAGAGGCAATAACCTACCAAACATTGGAATATAAAAATGAGTATTCCAAAGGCCCAGTTAACGGCATAGGCTGTATCGCTCAAAGCAGCTAATTCGCTTTGTTCCGCTTGAATAATTTTAGCGTTAGTTGCATTCCGCACAAATACATGCGCAATTTCGTTTACAGCCAAAGCAATAGCCGCTACCCCAAGATATTCTGGCGCAATAGCTCTGGCAACAACAATGGTCGATAATATGCGAGCCAGTCGCATAACTATTTGCGAGCTTCCTATCCAGGTCGCTGTTGAGATCAGTGATGGGCTGCTGCTATTCATTGTCTATTTTTATTCACCTTAAAATGCACCATCAATAAAGAAAATGGGACTATTTCCCGCAGTTGCCATTGTCAGAATCAGGCAATTTCTCAATAACCCACTTACGGGTCGAAACAGGTGCAATCCAGGCACAAGCAGCTCCGGGCAGAATGAATACGCAATTCCTCCCAGATAGCTTGCTAGCGGCCGTAGCGTCGATAGAGTTTATATCTCCAGTTCACAATTAGATCAACGGAAAATTTTTTACGACCAGTTCACAAAAAGCATGTTAGTCGATATTGAATACATCAATCGGAGCTTAAGTGTGAACTACCACCAGTCGCTAAAGTGTTACGCACTTACCAATTCTTAGTAGTTTGAATTGAGCCTGTGCTTTACCAGAATATTAACCACACCACACTCTTTTGATGTGGTCGAAACCAGGGTAAGATTGAATGATCACACTGAGTCACGAAATCGAGCAAGGAATTGACATCGTTGGATTTCACGGTCGCTTAAGTGCAGCAGATGCAGGCAAGGTTTCCGACGAACTTAACCGCATAATGGAAAACGGCGGAAGGAACATATCTATTGATATGGCAGATCTGGATTTTGTCGATTCCAGTGGGTTATCTGTACTCATTAATACACTCAAATTGACGCGTTCTGCAGGAGGCGACCTGGTATTAGTGAACGTGAATCCCCGAGTCATGGCACTACTTGAACTCACTCGAGTAAACGAAATCATCGATATATACGAAGATCAAAGTAGCCTGTTTGCAGCACTCAAACAGCAATCAGGTTGATAACACGGGTACGTATCAATGAACCGGTTGCCGTCACGGTTTACCGCCTCTATTCTTGCTCTGGTATCCATTGCTCTCATGGGTTGTCGGGCAATGGATGTCTACGACATTGATGGGAGGCACTTTCAAAACGAGAATCGCGCGTTCTATGCTCCCGAGAAGGAAGCTGATGTAACACTAATCAGCCATGCTTATCGCTGGGCTTCCGATAACCTGACGGGCAGCTGTAGCCAAATTACGCGCGATACGCTTAATGATGCATTACCCACACTTCGGCACAAATTTGATATTCCACGCTACCCAATCGACACGATATACGTGGAAACAGCCGGATTGTTTCCAACCGATTCCAGCGATCTGACAGATGACGGGGTAAGTCTTTTGGCTCAAGTCACCAAAAGATTGTCCAGATACCCCGAGGTTCTACACATAGCGGTCGAGGGACACACCGACAAGCGAGCTTCGGTGGCTTACAACGATGCGCTTTCCGAAAGACGAGCTCGGGAAGTTGAGAAACGGCTTCTTGCTGTTTTTCCAAAGACCAATATGCGTAAATTAGCAACTGGCGAACATCGTTTACTAAATGACGGTGATAGCCCAGAACAATTGACACCTAATCGACGTGTAAGTATTAGAGCAATAGTTGTACAAAGCAAGGATGACGGAGTACGAGAGCACAAAAGAGCATCGGCAATAGATACGCTGTGTCACACAAAATTTGGTCCAGATTTAGTAGCGCAGAACAGAGATTCCATCATTCAACTTAAAACGCGCATAGATAGATCAACTCAACCCGTATATGAAATTCGCCCACCACTGTCTGCAGGAGATCGACTTCGCGTATTGGTTCCTGAAGGAGATGAGATAAGTGGTGTCTATGAAGTAGGGCTGAACGGACAGCTCGAATTTCCCTATATCGGTTTTGTACAAGCGCAAGGTTTAACCACGCGCAAGTTGGAACAACTACTGCACGATCGGCTGATCGATGCAAAGATATTCAATCCACATATGCTTCGAATCAGTATCAACGTGCAAGAATGGGCACCCGTTGATGTGCTAGTCTCCGGTGCAACATTTAACCCCGGCAGAGTCACGGTTAATAGACAAAAAGCCGAGGACCGTACTTTGCAACACAATCATTTATCTGGAGATTTCGCAAAGGACAGATTTCTAACCGCCGCTTTATATTCGGCAGGTGGTATCAGACCAGACGCTGATTTAAAAAATGTTCAGCTGATTCGTAACGGAAATGTAGAAATTGTCGATTTACGCGGCATGTTTGACGGTCACCTTACCAAGGACACTCCCCTGGCGGCCGGCGATCAGGTTGTAGTACCGAGCGTAGGCTACTTTCAGGGTGAACTAGTAAAAGTTTCACAAATAACACCGCC
>CALIMV010000471.1 GCA_938045275.1 uncultured Granulosicoccaceae bacterium | reverse complement strand
GCGTTCATCTCTTCTATATAGCCTGCTGCATTAAGCTGTTGAACAAATTCGGCATCCGATAAAATTAAATCATAGGTCCCCGGAGGAGACTGGGCGATCAGCGCTAGCATGTTGTCGCCACCCGCGTAGTATTTCGGTTTAAATTTCACATTGTTGGCAGCCTCAAACTCAGCCACCATGTCGGGCTCACCGTGTCCGTACCACGCCAACATATTGATCTCGGTGGTTTGAGCCCAGGCACGGCTGATATACGGCGCTGTTATTGCCGCCATGCCAGAGTACTTAATAAATTCTCGACGGGTGGGTGTTAAGACACTGCTTTTTTTATCGCTCACTTGCTAATCCTCAACTATTCTGAATCCATGGAAAATCTGGGCACCGCGATGCGCACAGCCCAAATCAAAAATCCGACTTTGTGCAGTAAATCATACCTTAGACTGCGATCACAACGAATTTTTGCGATCAACTGTTTTCCTGCCATATTTGTGCGCAGTACGAGGGTGCAAGCCTTTGCGAGCACCAGCTGATACCAAAGATTGGTCTTGACAGGCCAGACAAATAGCTGTGAGGATGGATTGATGAATCGAGAACAACTAAAGACTCAGTTTGGTGCATCGGGAATAGTGGTGTTGCCGGTTATTCATGTGCAAGACAATGAACAAGCTGAGGCCAATATCAGGCTTGCTGTTGAGGCCGGGTGTCCGGGCGTTTTTCTGATTAATCATGATTTTCCTTATGAGCAATTTCTGCCCATAATTCGCCATGTAAGACCTCTATTTCCGGACTACTGGATAGGTGTCAATTTTCTCGCAAAAACGGGAAAAATTGCATTCCCGATTCTCGCTGAACTTGAGGGGCAGGGCGTTAAAGTTGACGGGTATTGGGCAGATGATGCGCGTATTGATGAGCAACGGAACGCCAGTGAGCAGCTCGAAGCTGAAGAAATTACCGCGATCAAAGCTGAGTGTGGCTGGAGCGGGTTGTATTTTGGCGGCACTGCTTTTAAAAAACAGCGAGAAGTTGCCGCAGCAGACTTTGACAAAAGCGCTTCATTGGCGTGCAATTTTATGGACGTTGTTACGACATCTGGCATTGCAACCGGGCATAGTGCAGACTTGCAAAAAATGCAAACCTTTCGCACCGCCTGCGGCGACACACCGCTTGCTCTTGCTTCTGGCATTACACCGGAAAATGTGTCTAGTTATGTCCCCTATGTAGATTGTGTATTGGTCGCAACCGGGATCAACATAAAAGACGATTTCTATAACATAGACCCAATTCGACTGGCACAGTTGATTGAGTTAGCCGGTAAGCAAACCAATTAGGAATCGCTAATGAACCAGGAGCTAAACCATGAGTAGAGATAAGGGCCCAAGGGATGATCGATGGTATTTCGCTCTAATGGCACCCAATACCAAAGGCGAAAAATTCGCCTGGCTGGACCCGACATCCATTTATATCAATGGCGCAGCGTTTCATGATCTGCTGGATGATTTGTGTGAGGAGCTCGACCCCAACAAGGTTGATGTGGTTGCAGGTCTTGATGCAATGGGTTTTGTTTTGGGCTCAGCGATCGCCACTCGAATTGGCAAAGGTTTTTTACCCATTCGTAAGGCAGGAAAATTATGTGTTGAAACCGACAGCGCGTCATACACTAACTATTCTGGTCGAACACAAGATATGGAAATACGCAAACCGGCCTTTGCGCCAAATACGCGGGTTTTATTGGTTGATCAATGGGTTGAAACAGGTGGTTCCATGCATGGCGCTATTCAACTGGTAGAGCAACAAGCAGGCGTGGTTGCGGGCATGGTATCGATTGTTATTGAAGACAACGAAGCTACCAGAGCCTATCGTGAAAAATATCACTGTGTGTCAGCAATTTTACCCGGTACACCGTGGCAGGAACAGGCGAATGCACAAACTCTGGATAGCTTTGAGCACTATAAACCGGAGTTGGCTTTCCCGGTTTAGGCCATTACTGAAAATATTGAATACAGCCATGAACAAACTGAACCGACCAAAACTGAATTTATTCAAAGCCTTTCTACTGGTAAAGGTCATTATTGTATGCTGGGCAGTGCCCAATGCAGCAATGGCACTGCTGCCTTTTCAGAATACTGGCAACCTTTATGTATCCATGTGGACGGCCAACGAAATCGCCGTGTTTTCACCCGATGGTACACCGGTTGAACGTTTCTCTGCAGATGGGTTGGATGGTCCTCGCGGTATTGCTTTTAATCCGTTCAACGGCGAAATTTGGATAGCCAGTGAGTTTGGCAATGCCATTTTCATTTTCGACCACACGCATCGGTTTTTACGTAAATTGGAACACCCGGATTTTAATGAACCGGTCGGGGTAACGTTTTCGTTTACATCGGAGTCTATTGCCAATATGTCTGGTTATCAGGTTTATATCAGCAACTCGAATGGCAACGAGATTATGGTGTTTGACGAATCAGAGCAATTGGTTGAGCGTTTTACCGGCACAGCATTAGTCGACCCTAATTGTTCTGCATTTTTAGACGACGGCACCTTGCTGGTAGCCAATCGTCTTGGTGGAACGCAAGGTGATGGTGCTGGTGCTGTGTCGAGTTTTGATACCAGCAATCAGTTTCAATTTGATTTTACAACAACGGGTATCTCCAGCCTGATGGCCATAGCACGCGACACCAATGCGTTGCAAAGTGGACTGGACGATTCTGTGTGGGTCACCTCGGGTGGAGGTGACAATGGTATTTATGAATTTGATCAAGTTGGGAATTTGTTAACGTCTTTATTGCCCGCAGATATCGATGATGGACGGCCTGTGGTGCCGCAGGGTATTGCGTTCGATGATGAAGGCAGTTTTGTCGTGGTGTCGTACCTTAATGAAGTGATTAAATTTGATGCTGACGGAAATTTCCTGAATCGGTTCCCAACCGGACCTGGCACAGCACGCAGCACCGCGTTTCAAGCATGTGAGTCACAGCCGGGCGCTAACGGCGAATGCATTGCTTTAGGTGCAAATGCTTCCTTAAGTACTAATGCGGGTGAACCTCAAACCGAGTCAGGAACCGACTCGTTGGAATCACAGAATGGTGTGGCTATAACAGCAGACACAGCGAGTTCTGGTGGCGGTGGAAGTGTTGGCTTCTCAATGTTGGTGTGCTTATGTTGGTTATATCGGTTCAGGTTGCGCGTTCACCGCCACCGTCTCTGACCCAACCAAAGTAATCCGGACTGCCCATCTGACCACCCTTAAGTGCCAATTCCAAACAATCCATATCGCCGTTGGCATGTGCTTTGAATATAGCGGCGCCCGGAATAGTTGGAGTCAACGCGGAAAGTGCAAATATGCCCAGCTGTTGAGTTGCGTAACCAGACGTGTCGCCACCGGAGATAACCGCGCGGCTAATGCCTGTGCGATTGATGATGCCGTATAACACTTGGCCCAGCGACTCACCCAGAGTACGATTGATTTTCTGCGAGTCTCGTTTTGCGGCGCTAATGTGTTTATTAACCGCAGCAATTACCGGATCATCCGGACCAAGCGCTGTGTAAATCAACGGGCTCTGACCCGCGTTAAATTTATCTACAGCTGTTGCAACTACTCGCTCCAATTCCGCAGCCAGCGTTTTTGCGTCTCCTAAAGCTGCCAGTGCGTCGAATTTAATACAAGCAAATCCGTTTGCACGAGACCACAGAATTTGCTCTTGCGTGACTGGTGAGACTGAGCCCGAAACAACAGCAATATGATCATGTGCACCGATACCCTTAACCGGCGGTGCAGGATTTAACATCCCCTTATTTTGCCAATGCCTAACCAGCGCATATTCAATGCCTTGCGATCCAACAACAAACCGAGATACATCTCGGGCATTCCAAAGCAATGCACCTGCCGTTGTTTCAGTTCTTGCATCGGTTGAATCAATAGTAAGTCCAAGCAACTTATCTGTAGCATTGCCGCGAACAGAGGCAAGTGTCAGGTCGGGGTTTGCCATCGCTTCCACATTGATACAGTGCATGGTTGCAAGCGAGGTTTGTTTCTGAATATGTTGCGCTACGTCCGATTCAGATATAGGTGTTACCGGGTGGCGACTCATAACGGGGTGTCGGTCCAGGCGATAAACGTCGTCACCTACGCTGGCGAATAGATGACCAAAAAATTGAAACCGCCGCATTTGTGGAGCAGCGATAAGTACAGGTACACAATCACAGTTTAGCGTTCTTGCGCCAATTTCAATGGCTCTACCGATCGAACCCACAGTCGGTGAAGAGTCGAGTGTTGTACACACCTTGTAGTGCACCAGTCCGTCGCTTAAATTGGCCAAGGCAGAAAACACAGAAGGAAGGTGCTCATCCATCCATTCAGGTGACTGTGTTCGCGCTGTAGATGCAACACCGATTGCTCGAACATGTGGGAACAGTGCCAGCTGATCTTTGCTTGGTACGTCAAAGAAAAGCATAGCCGGCACTCCGGCAAAGGTGAGCACTTCCATAACCGCTGCGGCTCCGGTGAAATCATCGCCGTACCAGGTAAGAATGATGTCGTCGGGGAGGGCGGGTTGTGCGTTCATGTCATTACTTGATCAAGGTTAAACACATGAACAGTCAGGATTTTAGTAATGGCTCTGATCGATCAAGGTGTGCTGTCATTATTTTCACCGCTCCCTGCTTGTCGTTCTTGGCAAGAGATGCAATGATTTTTTTGTGTTCTCTTAATGTGGTTTCTTCTTTGCCCGACCAATGCAACAAGGATGAATGGTGTTCGAATATCCAGGACAGCACTGATTCGGATACTGCTTTAAACAGCTCATTGCCGGAAATTTCTGCAATACGAGCATGAAATTCGATGTCACTGCGAATAAACGCCTCGGCGCTACCGAGATTTTCTTGTTGTTTGTCAACAATGGCGTTCAGCGCATACACATCAGCAGCCTGGCAATTTTCTGCGGCGAGTTCTACAAAGCCAATTTCAAACAGGCGTCGAAACTGTTTCAGGTTTGCCAGGCTCGATGGTTCCTGTGCTAGCAGTAGCTTGGCGACATCGTCTATTTGTCGAAATGCATCGCTTGCTTTGAGTTTGGCAACCTTACTTCTCTCTCCATGAGAAACAATGATTAAGCCTTTGGAGTGCAGCAATTGTAGCGCTTCGCGTACAGCAGGCCGACCAACACCATATTGTTTCATCAGTTCGCGTTCTGGCTGCAAGTCGTCGCCCGGTTTTAGCTCACCGCTCTCAATTTGTTGACGGATTTTTTCGAATACCTGGTCTCCGAGTTTTTGCCTTACGATAGGTTTTTCGGGGCTTAAGTTAATCACGGGCAGTAAATTAAATTTGCTTTTGTGGCTGGTTCTTTAACTTTAAGATTAAAAATCAAGTGATTCTTCGAATGCTCTCGGCAATCTCATCGGGCTCGAATACTCGTATCCAATCATCTTTGAATATCTTTGGCTTACCATTAACAATCGCTTTATTACAGGCATCAGAAAACTGCCCGTCAATTTCGTCAAAGATGACAGCACCGAGGATGTTCATATGGCCAAGAAGGAAGTCGCGAGCCACTTGTTTGTCGACCCCACGGCGCACCACTTCATCCATTGCTTCGCGCATAACGGTGAGCAGTGATGCACAGACGGTTTCGGAAAGTCCAGGTTCGAGTATGGCCATTTGCTCGACGGTAACGCGGTGCGAACGATCAACTGGGGCGTAGATCGTTTTGGCAATATTTTCTCCGATACTGAAATGTTCTTCAGAACCTTGCATTAATGCACTGACGATATGTTGCGTGGCGAGCGATCCACCAAAAAAATCGCGCTTAGCTTCTAACGACGTTTCCTTGTTGAAAATATCCGGATGGCACGGGTGTGTAACGAAATAAACAACATCCTCATTTTCTGGTAAGTGCCCGGCAAAGGCTGCGGCAGGGTCGAGCGTGATAACCATGGTTCCGGGTTGTAACTGCGGCACAATGGCGTTAGCTAATTTTCCGATAACGGTATCAGGTACCGCTAATATGACAGCATCCGCACCATCCAATGCAATGTCGCTTGAACAACACTCAATACCAAGTTCATTTTTTAATCGATTGCGGCCTGTTTCACTCACTTCAACATGCTTGACGACATAGTCAGTGTTTTTCAAATTAACTGACAGTCGATAGCCCATTTTGCCACCAGCTCCGAACAGTGCTAATTGAGTCACAGTCTCTCCTTTGCGTTTAAATAATTTGATTTGTTGTGCTAATTTTGAGCAATACTTGACTCTATCCAATCAATTTAGCAAGTGGTATGATGGTATGATCTCTTCATCGCCATTGTCAACAGGCGGTATTTTCTGTTGCAACAATATTGTGTGATTGATAGGGTGTGACGGCTGGGTCGACCTTGCAGACCCGTCTAGACAATTATTATCTTTTGGAGGATATACAAGCGTGATGAAAAGATTATCTATAGCCGCTGCCATCGCTATAGCGATGTCAAGTGCTACGGCAATGGCGGAAACAAAACTGCGTATTCAAACGCACTTTTCACCAGAAACCCACAACGGCAAAGCTGCCGCCAAGTGGGCTGAAGACGTCCAGGCCATGTCGGGCGGAGAAATATCGCTTGAAATGTTCTACGCATCTTCTGTAGTGAAGTCGGTTGAAACTTTTGATGCTGCTGTAAACGGTATTCTCGACTGCGACATGACGGGTGGTTCTTACCAGGTTGGTAAAGACAAAGCATTCCAGTTTACTGGTGATTTGATGGGTGGCTATTCGAACCCATACCAAATGATGGGTTGGTTGCTCCACAACGGCGGCCGCGATGCGGTTAATGAGCTGTACAACAGTTACGACATGCAATTCGTTGGCTGGTGGGTACCAGGACCAGAATCCCTTTCTTCTACTAAACCAATCCGAAACGTAGCTGATTTCAAAGACTGGAAATTTCGTTCACCTCCAGGGCTTGCAACTCTAGTGTTCGCAAACCTCGGCGCATCACCGATCGTAATGGACTTCAATGAGATTTTTACCGCTCTTGAAACTGGCCTGATTGACGGTGCAGACGCGGCAAACGTCAGCACTAATGTTGGTCTTGGTTTATACGACATTGCTGAGCACACTAACTACCCTGGTTTCCATTCCATGCCTGCCGATCACCTGGCTTGCAACAAAAAGGTTTGGGACGAAATGCCTGATGCTCACAAGAGAATCCTTGAAGTCTCAATGGAAGCATTAGCGCTGAGAATTGCGACCGAAACAGAGATTATGAATGCGAAGACTGCACAAGAGCTGGAAGCAAAAGGTGTCAATCTTTATAATTGGTCTGAGGAAGATCTTGCTGCTTACCGTGATGCTGTAAAAGCGGGTTGGGAAGAGTTTGCCGAGAATGATCAAGCAAAGGCATTACTTAAGTCGCACATCGACTTCCTTGTTGATCAAGGCGCAATGAAGTAAAACGATTTAATGTTTTTTGATTTGCAAGTGGGGCCATCGGCCCCACTTTTTTTTGGTTAGAATATTGCTTAATTGAACGAACGGCGCCAGCCGTCAATCGAGAGTAGATTAAATGATAGAGCATGAGAGAAAGGGCTGGGTCGATGGCATAACCTGGCGTTTCAGTCGGGTGGCAATGCTAATGCCTGCCTTTATTGTCGTTATCATGATCTACGAAGTGTTCATGCGTTATGTGCTTCAAAAGCCAACGACTTGGGTAACCGAAATGAGTCTTTGGGTTGGCGGATGGATATACCTCACTGCCGGGGTGTACGCGATGCAACAGCGTGCTCACATTCGTATTACTGTGCTATACGACATAGTGCCACGCTGGTTAAAGCGGTTTTTCGACGTTGTTTCCGTCGTATTGATTGTTCTTTGGGCAATAGCCACAGTTTGGGGTGGATTTAATGAAGCCTGGGACTCCTTAATTCGTT
>CALIMV010000470.1 GCA_938045275.1 uncultured Granulosicoccaceae bacterium | reverse complement strand
TGCATAACGCAACATGGTTCGAGGCATTTGTTGATGGTATTTATCTAAAAAAGTGACTTCCACAGACCTGTTGCGGTTTCCGACTTCTCTGAGCATCCAGCCAACCGCTTTATGTATCAAGTCTTCTTTGTCGCTTAGCAGCTTTTTGCCAATTCTCAGTGTGTCGTCAAATTGATTTTGTTTAATAAAATGATACGTGGCAATAATGGAGATGCGTCTCTCCCAAAGCATGCTCGACTTTGACAGTGTGTCGAGTTTTCCGCGCTTTTTATCCAGTAAATACCCACCGACTATCTGATGTGCCGAGCTGTCTACCAAGTCCCAACCATTAATGTATTTAGTGTTAGCCAGGTAGTTTTTATAGATCTCAACTCTTGTCTCTGCGGCGCCTTTTTCGAACAGATTTACCAGCATAATGAGCGCCAGTAGCCGCTCTTCATGGTAAGGCGAGTGCAGTATGGTAGTTACCTTTGCAACGGATAAATCTTTGTGTTGTTTGGCAATTGCGCGAATAGTCGGAACACGCACGCCAACAAACTTATCGCCTTCACCGTATTCACCTTTTCCGGTTTTGATAAAGCGCTGCGACGCTTTTGCAACGCTGGGGTCGGCTAACTTGCGTAACGCAGATTGTGGTGCAGTGAGTTTCATGATGAACCTTGTAGTGCATTGGCGACTCGGGCTCTTAATTCTGGTAGTACATCACGTTCGAACCATTCGTTTTTTTTAAGCCAAATATTATTTCGAGGGCTCGGGTGTGGTAACGGCATTACGCGGTTATCGTAACTTGCCCAGTTGCGAACCGTATCAGTCAACGTTTTATCTCGGAAGGGTAAATGCCAGGCCATTGCATACTGACCAATGACCAGCGTTAATTCTATGTTTGGAAGTAATTTTAATAACTTGTTTCGCCATGTCTGTGCACACAGTGGCACCGGTGGTAAATCGCCAGAGCGTCCTTTGCCCGGGTAGCAGAACCCCATTGGCAAAATAGCAATGTGCTTTTCATCATAGAATGTGTCGTAGTCTATTTTCATCCACTCGCGAAGTCGGTTGCCACTGGCATCGTCGAAAGGAATGCCGGATGCATGTACCTTGGAACCTGGCGCCTGACCGGCAATCAGTACACGTGCATCTGGATGAACCTGTAAAACGGGACGCACACCGTTTTCGAGCGTATCTGAACAAAGCGTGCATGCCCGAACAGAGGTAACCAGTGTGGTGAACGCTTTTGAGGCCATGTTTAATGCTCGAAATAGACGTGGTCACAGCGACTTAATGTCTACACAATACCAGAGTTAATCGATGGCGAAAATTGGAAGTGGTCACCAATGTCATTCAAGTTAATACTGTTAACATAATCATGATGTACCATGAATGGTGCGTCTACGCGAAACAAAAAGCCAGCTCGGTCCATCGCTATGTGAAACAAGTGCTATTTGTTTCAAGTACCATGTGATACAAGTGTGATACAAACAATGACGCCAGCGTTTCATCGCTTCGTTCCATATTCATATGGTTACGTTTTACGCCGTTCTAAAATTAATCATAGAGTGTGATTCGTGGCGTCAGGATTGTAGAGTCGAAATTGTCAAGTCAACATTGTAAAGCCAATGTTGTCAATTGAACTTTGTAAACCAGCATTTTGTAAACCAGCGTTTTGTAAACCAGCGTTTGCAAACCAGCGTTTGTAAACCAGCGTTTGTAAACCAGCGTTTGTAAACCAGCATTTGTAAACCAACATTTGTAAACCAAATAAGTAGAGTCAATTCAGTGCAAACGAAGCAAGTTATTCACACAGTCAGCTGCCATGCCGAAGGTGAAGTGGGAGACGTGATTGTTGGCGGTGTGGCGGTGCCACCAGGGGATTCCCTGTGGGCACAATCCCGCTGGATTGCAAAAGATCAGACATTGCGAAATTTCATGTTGAACGAACCGCGCGGTGGTGTTTTCAGGCACGTTAATTTGTTGGTGCCTCCCAAACACCCGGATGCCGACGCTGCATGGATAATCATGGAGCCCGAGGACACGCCTCCTATGTCTGGGTCTAACAGTCTGTGTGTGGCAACAGTGTTGTTGGAAACAGGGATACTACCGATTGTTGAGCCTTATACGCAGATCGTGCTCGAAGCACCGGCAGGCTTGGTGGAAGTTGTGGCGTCGGTGAGTCAGGGGCAGGTCAATTCGGTCAAAATCACTAATGTGCCAAGTTTTGCAGCCCAACTGGACGTATCAATTGAAGTAGAGGGTCTGGGAACCATCATGGTGGATACGGCTTACGGTGGTGATAGCTTCGTCATTGTTGATGCCCATGCGGCAGGTTTTGGCATCACCCCGGATGAAGCGCGCGATATAAGTGAAATGGGTGTAAAAATACGCCAGGCAGCGAATGATCAGCTTGGCTTTTCTCATCCGGAAAACCCTGAGTGGGCGCATTTGTCGTTTTGCCAGTTTGCAGCGCCATTAAAAGACAGGGATGGCGTGAAAGTTGGCCGCAATGCGGTAACGATTATGCCTGGCAAGATTGATCGATCTCCAACGGGTACTGGCTGCTCCGCTCGATTGGCCGTGTTGCATGCCCGCGGGCAAATTCAAGTTGGCGAGCCTTTTGTTGGTCAATCAATTATTGATTCTGAATTTATGTGTTGCATCGAGCAAGTAACCAAGGTGGGAAAACTGGCTGCGGTGATTCCCAGTGTTTCTGGTCGCGCTTTTATTACCGGTACGCATCAACATACGCTTGACCCTCGCGATCCCTGGCCACAGGGCTACCGTATTAGCGATACCTGGCCTAACGCTGGTCAATCATAGTTTTGGTTAGTACGCTAGTACTCCTTTTTTCAGCAAGTATGGTTACGGTAGCGTTGCACCTGATTCGAAATAGTTTCGTGAATGTGTCGAATATGTGCTGCAGTACACTATTTAAAGTATTGTTTACAGCTAAGGCCTAAAGTCGTTACCAACAACGGTTGAATAATCGCGAAAAGCCCCTGAATTTGTGCACTGCATTGGCTTATGGGGTAGTCAAACGTGTCCGTATTACAGTTATTTACACTCTCGCTTACACTCATACACCTTGTTTTCTTCACATATTGCAATCAGATAACCCGTCTGTATTTAGTTTCTTGTTGATCAATCGATAACAGTTTGGGAACCACAATCACTGGCTCAATAGTCGTAATGACCTTATTTTTCTGAGTCGGCTTCAAGTGGGGAATCCGATATTTTTAGTCGACTCATTTTAGAAAATAGTACTGAGGGTAATGCTCAAATGAAAATGAATAAACTTGGCGCGTTTGCGTCATTAGCGGTACTGCTGTCGGTAACGGCTTGCAGTGGTTCTGGTAGTAAAGTAGTTGGTGATGATAACAGCGAAATGTTACAGCAGTTAGAAGCTCGTCAGGCTGCTCTTTCTTCGCAGGAATCTGAGTTGAAAGCGCGTGAAGCAGCTCTTGCTAACCGCCCTACAACA
>CALIMV010000469.1 GCA_938045275.1 uncultured Granulosicoccaceae bacterium | reverse complement strand
TTGAGGTTATCTAATGCATCCGGATTCGATCGTTATACCTTGGAAACACGGCGAATTTTCAATCCAAGAACAGGGTGCTATGTGCGCACCAGTCAGTTTTAAGCTCGGTGATGGTCGCATTGTGCAACCCTTTGCAATCGCTGCGTGGGAGGACGATGGCTCAACGGCGTTTCAAAACTTACCTCCGCTCTTAAAACGATTACGCGGTGAGTGGCCATGCGTGCCGTTTGGCATGCCCGAAGCACGGGCTGATCTTGCGCCAGAGTGGGCGCCAAAATCAAAAACATCATCAATGTTAGGAGACTGGTTTCACGGTCCAGGATCGAACTTGCGATGGAGCGAAATTGGTCGACAAGAGAACAGCGTCACGCTTGAAGTTGATTATCCGCCTGAGCATCCGATCTCCCGGTTGGTACGCAAAGTATCCGGAGCATCAGTTGGCCCTCGACTGGATTTCGAATTGGAGATTCATCCACGGCGCGACTGTGCCTTACCGATAGGCGTGCATCCAATTTTTAAACTACCAGACAAATCTGGTCAAGCGGTATTGGCTTTTGAAGGCGAAACGCAGGTTCACACCTATCCTGTGAAGCTCGAGCCAGGCGTATCAAAACTACCCATTGGTAAAACATTCTCTTCGTTGCAATCAGCGCACTGGGAAAACGGATCAGCGGTGGACCTTTCGCGCCATCCGTTGCCAGTGAATACAGAAGAATTAGTGCTGGTTTCCGGAGTCTCGGGTAGAGCAACGCTTGAAAATCTTGAAGAATACTATCGCGTCGCTATCGAGTGGGATACGCAGGCATTTTCCAGTTGTGCTGTTTGGATTTCAAATTGTGGGCGAGATTACTATCCATGGAATGGTGGGTTCCGGGGTATCGGTATCGAAATGGTCACGGCACCTTTTGACTTAGGAGCAGGCGTCGCCAATACCAACACCACGCCACTTTATGCAGCTGGTATACCTTGCACGGTTGGATTCAAGGCTGGTCATGTATGGAAGACTGGCTACTCGATCGAAGTGGTTTCGATTTGAATTGAGTGGCACTGCAAGGATAGAGCAATGTAATCAAAGCCCTACAACCGCAAGTCGGCCTTGATTCTACGATAAGCAGCGAATCTTTGCCTAACCTAGTTGCCATGCTAAGCATATGTGAATAGAAAATGATTGGTGAGAACAACAATTCAAATTATACTGCTGCCAATCAATAAAGATTGCCGTTGGATTGTATATTGTCTGAGTCATCAATTATCCGAACCAAGGTTTGGTCTGAACTAATAAACGTCGCCTTACCCGATTCTCGTTTCCACTATAACTTCTCTGAATATATACCTGATTTTAAAGGCTCAGCAATTGCTACTGATCGATTGGTGGCGCTAGATGCATATAAAAATTCCAAGTTCGCCTTTATCACGCCTGACAACTGCCTGGTCGATTTGCGTTATCGCATGATAGGCGCAGGCATTCCGTTTGTCATGTCAACCTACGGCATTTATCGGGGTTTTTTACTTATGGAGCCGGGTATGGTTCCACCGGGTGCCGAGCTCTGTGCAGCATGGCTTGATGGTATGGAACATTATGGTGCGCCTATTTCTTTGACAGAGATAAAAAAGCGGGGCAATTTTGACTTCATGGTGACCGGTGCCTCTGCCGTATCCCATGAGGGTGTGCGTTTTGGAAAAGGTCATGGTTTTTTTGACCTGGAATGGGGCATGTTTACCGACATTGGTGCAGCCGATGAGCATACCGCTGTTGCCGCGCTAGTACACGATTGCCAGTTTGTTAATGATGAGCTGCAACCGACACAAACGGATATTCTTGTTGATGTAGTCGCAACGCCAGCACAATTGCATTCGGTTAATTCACGAGCAAAACGACCCAGCGGAATTAAGTGGGATTTACTCACACCAGAGCAAATTGAATGCACACCACCCCTAATCGAATTAAAGAATATGTTGGGCGTAACCTGAACAGCTTAACCCGGCAAACTGATTGTCAGAAAACAATGAAGTTATTTTAAATTGCTATTTCACAAATTACGGAGTACGACATGAAAATCAAACAAAATCGCCGACAGTTTCTTGGTCTGGTTGCAGCTGGTGCTGCAACCCCACTTATGAGCCGATTCGCGTATGCTGCAACACCATTGGCCTTGCAAGCGGCGTGGATAAACGATGCAGAGTTTGCCGGATATTTCGTTGCTATAGACAATGGCTACTACGCCGAAGAAGGTCTGGAGTTAACGTACTTACCTGGTGGGCCGGACGTTATTCCAGAAAGTTCAATTATCACCGGCAAGGCAGATATAGCGCTGACAACACCCGATACCACTATCAAGGCAATTGCAGAGCAGGGCGCAAAGTTTAAGATAATTGGTACGCAGTACCAAAAAAATCCAATTGGCATTGTATCGCTCGAATCTAATCCTATTAATTCACCACAGGATCTTGTCGGTAAGACACTGGCCGTACCTCCTGTCAATGTGATTTCAGTGGAGGCGATGTTAAAGCTTAATAATATTGATCGATCGAAAGTGAATATTGTGCCTTACTCCTACGACCCAACACCTTTAATCAAAGGTGAAATAGATGCATCGTTAGACTTTACAACCAACGTGCCATACAGCATAAAGTTGCAGGGCGTTGAAGCTACCTCTTTTCTACTGTATGACTTTGGCTACACTACGTTTAACGATACGGTTGTCGTCACCGAAGAAACATTGGCCAGTAAACGTAAAGAACTGGTTGCCTGGCTTCGGGCCAGTCGTAAGGGATGGGACGAAAATTTCAAGGATACTGCCGCGTACCCACCAAAATGGGCCGACACCTGGTTCAAGGGCACCGGCCGTGAAATTGATAATGAAGTGTTTTTTAACGAAGCACAAAAGCCGTTGATGGAAACTGATGGTGGTATTTTTGCACTAACCGAAGAAGCCATCCAGAAAAATATTGATGCCCTCGGCGAAGTGGGTATCAAGGGCACTCGCGATATGTTTGATACGACCTTGCTGGATGAAATCTGATGTCTGGGCCTCACGCTATTGCCCTGGCCAAGGTTGGTAAAACCTATGTTGGCAGGGGGAAAAGCGTTGAGGCCCTTAAAGATGTTTCGCTGTTCTGTGAACCGGGGTCTTTTACCGCACTGATCGGTCCATCAGGGTGTGGTAAATCCACGGTATTACGCCTAGCATTAGGGCTTGATGTTGCGGATAGCGGTGAAATAAGCATCGACGGTATCGCACCCACAAAAGCGACATCGGCGGGTTTGACCGGTATCGCGTTTCAGGATGCTGCATTGATGCCATGGCGTTCTGTGAGCAGTAATATCGCATTGCCACTTCAAGTTCTCAATCGAAACCCAAAGCACTATCAAGAGGCAATCACCACACTTATCGAGTTAGTGGGGTTAAGCGGATTTGAAAATGCACTGCCAGGTGAACTATCAGGTGGTATGCGCCAACGCGTGGCCATTGCTCGCTCACTGGTAACATCCCCGCAAGTGTTGTTTCTTGACGAGCCATTTGGCGCGCTCGATCAAATATTACGGCGACAGATGAACATCGAATTGCAACGCATCTGGATGGACACAGGTTCAACCGCTTTACTGGTTACACACGGCATCGATGAGGCGGTATTCCTTGCAGATAAGGTGGTGGTCATGCAAGGCAATCCAGGACGTATAGTGCAATCTATCGATATCCCTTTTGCGCGACCGCGCAACAAGGAATTATTTGCCAGCGCTGATTTTCATCAGCTCAACGACACGGTGACCAGAGCCTTGCACGGTGAGTGAGA
>CALIMV010000468.1 GCA_938045275.1 uncultured Granulosicoccaceae bacterium | reverse complement strand
CCTTTCAGGATGACTCAGCATTCTGGGCGGAAGCGCGACCAGAGGACAACGGTCGAGTAACCATTGTCAAGGCTCGGCAAGATGGGACACAGCGCGACCTTACATTGGCGCAGTTTAATCCACGCACTCGTGTGCATGAGTACGGAGGTGGCTCATGGTGGGTCGATGATCAGTACTTGTATTTCGTGCATTGGGACGACCAACGCTTGTATCGAGTCGATCATGTTAACGAAAAAAACAACACGCCTTTGCCGTTGACGCCTGAGCCAGATGTTGCACAGGCATTGCGCTACGCTGATGGGTGTTTGAGCCCTGATGGCCAATGGATTGTATGCGTACGTGAGTCGCACGATACAACATCTAATCCTGTGCGTAACGAACTTGTAGCCATTCGAAATGCAGTTGCGACTGAAACAAGCGATCATACTCAGGCAACGAATATCAGTGTGCTGGCCACCGGTGCTGATTTTTATTCGACACCGCGCCTGTCACCCGATGGTAAACGCTTAAGTTGGGTTCAGTGGTCACATCCGCAAATGCCGTGGGATGGCACCGAACTCATGCAGGCGAATATACAGAGTGATATGAGCCTGAGCAACAGTGAGAAAATTGCCGGAAACACAGATATTTCGGTTATGGGTGCGATGTGGACCAGCAATGGTGATTTAGTTTATGCCAGCGACGAATCTGGCTGGTGGAACGTCTATCAATATTCAACCAGTGCGCAAAGCATACAACAACTAACGCGATTTACCGATCGCGAAGTTGGCGTGCCTGCGTGGATTTTTGGCGTTCAACGATTTGTTGAATTGCGCGGTAGCGAATCTGCGAACGAAGCCACTGATTCATCCGGTGAAGTCAATAGTGAAGTCAGTAATGACGCAAACGCGGTTCGTTTAGCATTGATTGTTACGCACCATGCGCGTGATCAGTTGCAGCTACTGCACTACGAAGGTCACATCGATGGTCACATCGATGGTCACAGCACGACCATAGAAACACCTTACACAAGCATCAGTCATATTGCATCGGACAGCGATGGTCGACTGTTGATTCAAGGCCAGGCAGAGGATCAACAAGCCTGTGTCAGCATAATTGATTGTTTTAAGACAGACTCATCACAGCCAGTACAGCCAATAACGTTGAAAGCTGCAGCACCATTAAACATGAATACTGACTGGCTTTCCGCGCCACAGGCAATTAGTTTCCCATCGGGCGATCATCATGCGCATGCTTTTTTCTACCCGCCGGCTGCACAGGGTATCGTTGGATTGCCTGAAGAGTTACCACCTCTGGTTGTTATGGGGCATGGTGGTCCCACGAGTCATACAACGCCTGGATTAAAGCTGGCTATTCAATTCTGGACCAGCCGTGGCATCGCTGTCGTTGATGTTAACTATGGCGGTTCCTCCGGTTTTGGGCGTAATTATCGGCGTTTATTAAACGGATCCTGGGGGATAGTTGATGTACAAGATTGTGTTGCGGCTACCCAATATTTAGCCGATAAAGGGCTGGTTGACCCTGAACGCATGGTTATTCGCGGTGGTTCGGCCGGCGGGTTGACGGTACTGCGTGCATTGCAAACCAGTAGCAATTTTGCTGGTGGAACCAGTTTGTATGGCGTTACCGATCTGGAGTTATTGGCTGGTGATACGCATAAATTTGAGAGCCGGTATCTGGATGGATTGCTCGGTGGTCCATACCCGGAACATAAGGCCACCTATGTTGAACGCTCGCCAATACATAACAGCGATCAGCTCAGCTGTCCTATTCTGGTATTGCAAGGTGATGAAGACAAAGTGGTACCACCTAATCAGTCAGCAGCCATTGTTCAGGCCGCAGCAGCCAAAGGGTTACCGCATGCCTATGTGCTTTTTGAAGGCGAACAGCACGGGTTTCGGCAAACCAGCAACGTTATTCGGGCGTTGCAATTGGAATTGTGGTTTTATGGGCGGGTCTTGGGATTTACACCCGTTGACGATATTGATGCACCGCCAGAGGCCGTTGGTTTGTAAACCAACCGATGAGAAGTTATCAAGCGCATTGTGGTGCTGCCGCTAGTGCTAGTTTCTGGAAACGAACCGAACCGTGCTTGGGTCAAACCAGGTACGAGAAAACTCAGCTACCTGACCTCGCTGATCACGTGACAGCCGTTCCACATAGCCAAAGCATGAAGTTGGTGTAGGCGGCCAATCATTTGGTGCCCATGCTGGTTTATCTGCCACACTAACATGGTCGTCTGCGCGCGTAATCCAGAATCCAAGTTGTTCTTTATAGAAAAGGTACATCGAATCGGATACTTCAGACCGACTTATAGAATGCGCGTAACTGGCATCAAGCCAAATTTCTTCAAGTGCCGCGGGTACATCGCCAATCATGCGCAGGCGTCTAAATCGAAACGCACTGTCGGATTGGCCATACTCAGGGATGTCTTCGGTTTTTGGAACCCGCTCTATATCGATTATTTGCGCTTTGGGTTCACCCGAGCCAGAAATCAATTCCAGTCGGAATAGGGCATAAATATTCTCAGCTTCTACTCTGTGATGGATATAATTGCCGGAGCCATGCACTCTTTTTAACATGCCTTTCTCATCCAGATCGAGCAGCGCCTTTCGTAAGGTACCAACTGAGATATTCAGCTGAGCAGCCATCTGTCGTTCAGGTGCCAGTTTTTCACCGTCTACAAGCACTCCCGCCTGTATTTCTCGCGTAAGCATAGAGCTGATTTGTAAATGAAGCGGCATTCTTACTGGTGTTGAAGTAGGCATGGGTCGAATCTCCCAGAAAATTCAGAAGAAAATAGTGATACACTAATGATACAATTGATGCACTATTGAATCATTGCTATAGTATTGTATCATTGATTCTCTATTGTTGCATTATATTTGCCAACTGGACATTATTTATGAGCACTGTACAGGTTCGTTCGGAAGATCTGAAGTCAGCGGAAGTTTCGTGGTTTGCCCCACTTTGTTCTGACGACTATGCGTTCCTGGGCGTGCCAGACGGCCAACTTCGCAGCAGTTGGGAAAACACGTCTGACATTGTAAAAAAGGCCGATCAATTGGGTTACAGAAATATCCTGTGCCCATCTTCCTATCAAGTAGGCCAGGACACATTGAGCTTTGTGGCTGGTAATGCACCACTAACCAAACAAATCAATATGCTCGCCGCCGTGCGCTGCGGAGAAATGCAGCCCATCATGTTGGCTCGTACCATAGCAACGCTTGATCATATGCTTAAGGGGCGTTTAACCATAAACATAATTTCATCAGATTTCCCAGGCCAGAAAGAAGACAGTGGTTATCGGTACCAACGGTCCCGTGAAGTCGTGGAGATTCTGAAACAGGCCTGGACACAGGATGAGATTAATTTCAAAGGTGAAATTTATGATTTTCAAGGTTTGACCACCGACCCGGTTAAGCCATACCAGCAAAACGGCGGTCCGCTTTTATACTTTGGTGGCTACTCTCCAGCTGCGCTGGATTTATGTGCCGAGCACTGCGATGTATACCTGATGTGGCCAGAGAAAAAGGAAGAGCTGGCGGAACGTATGCGTGCGGTTGATGAGCGAGCGCAGAAGTATGGCCGAGTTCTGGATTACGGGTTACGCGTGCACATGATTGTGCGCGAGACAGAAGAAGAAGCTCGTGACTACGCCAGAAAGTTAGTCTCAGAACTTGATGATGAACAGGGTCGGGCCATACGCGAGCGTGCATTGGATGCAAAGTCTCTGGGCGTATCTCATCAGAGTAAAAATCGCGAGTTAGCCGATGATGAGGGTTATGTTGAGCCGCATCTTTGGACAGGTGTTGGTCGAGCGCGTTCAGGGTGTGGGGCCGCGCTAGTCGGTACACCGGAACAAATTATCGATGAGATTGAGCAATATAAATCTATGGGTATTCGCTCGTTCATATTCTCCGGCTATCCGCATTTACAAGAGTGTGAGTATTTTGGGCAACTGGTGTTGCCTCATCTGGATACATGTTCGCTACCAGTAGAATATAATCGTGTTCCTGCAAGCAGCCCGGCGACCCCGCTAGGCGTTGGAGAACGACGTTAATGCAACGCATAAACCTGGGTGATTCATTGCAGCTAAGCCAGATTATTTATGGCATGTGGCGATTGGGCGATGATAATGACACCACCGCAAAACATGTACAGGCGAAAATAGAAGCCTGTCTTGAACAAGGTATTACCAGCTTTGATCAGGCTGACATATACGGTGGATACGAATCAGAAGCCATTCTGGGTTCGGCTTTAAAAGCGGCACCGCAGCTACGGTCCGAAATTGAAATTATCACCAAGTGCGACATCATGTTGATGTCTGAAAAATTCCCTGATCGCACCGTTAAGTACTACGACACCAGCGCCAAACATATAAATGCATCGGTTGAGAATTCGCTCACTCTCATGTCGATTGATCATATCGATTTATTGTTGCTGCACCGGCCCGACCCTCTGATGGATCACATTGAAACGGGTGCTGCTCTCGATAAATTAGTGCAATCGGGTAAGGTGCGTGGCGTTGGCGTATCAAATTTTATGTCACAAGACTGGGCTCTTTTGAGCTCCGCGATGAGTTCACCGTTGCTGACCAATCAACTTGAAATTAGTTTGCTCAACAGCGCCGTGCTGATCGATGGCACAGTAGCCGATTTGCAACGACAAGGTATTCACCCTATGGCCTGGTCGCCGCTGGGTGGAGGTCAGTTGTTTGATACTGCAGACCAACGTTTCGCTCCATTGCGCGATGCACTAAAAGTGATAGCAGATCAGCAATCGGTGGATATAAGTGCCGTAGCAGTGGCGTGGTTGTTAAAGCATCCAGCCGGCATTCTTCCAGTAATGGGTACCAATAATCTTGATCGAATAAAAAATCTGGGTAATGCAACTAAGCTTACGCTCAGCAGGGAACAGTGGTTCTATCTGTATGAAGCGGCAAATGGGCATGAAGTGCCTTAAAGTTAATGTTAAGGCCTATTTAACAGCAGGCTAAGCGCTGTTTCTTGGGTACTTGAAGGAAGCGTTGGACCGGTTACTTGGTTGGTCCAACGCTACATGACTTACGTTGTTCAGCATTGACTCCGCGCTAAGACAACACGCCTTTCTGGCTCAACTCTGCAATCACTTTATCGGCTGCCTCTTCGGCAGTCATCTCTGCGGTGTTCACCGCGATTTCGGGTGACTCGGGAGCCTCATAGGGTGAATCTATTCCTGTGAAGTTTTTCAGTTCGCCGCGTCGGGCCTTCTTGTACAGGCCTTTAGGGTCGCGTTGTTCTGCTACCGATAATGGCGTATCCATAAAGACTTCAAGAAATTCATCGTTTGCGACTATGCCACGTGCCACAGCACGCTCAGAGCGAAAAGGGGAGATGAATGCGGTTAATACGATGAGCCCGGAGTCGACCATAAGTCCAGCTACCTCGCCAATTCGGCGAATATTTTCCACGCGATCTGCGTCGGTAAAACCGAGGTCCTTGTTTAAGCCGTGACGCACATTATCGCCGTCGAGCAAATAGGTGTGTTGTCCCATTGCGGTTAATTTCTTTTCAACGATATTGGCAACTGTTGATTTGCCAGAACCAGATAAGCCAGTGAACCAAACAACACAGGCTTTTTGCTTTTTAAGATCGCTACGAATTTGTTTGTTAACATCCACCGCCTGCATATGAATATTGTCTGATCGTCGCAGGGCGAAGTGCACCATACCAGCACCAACGGTTGCGTTGGTGACCGGATCTATCAAAATAAATGCACCCATGTCGCGATTGTCGTTGTATGCATCGTAGGCTATGGCTTCATCAACACTGATATTGCACACGGCGATAGCGTTGAGTTCGAGTTGTTTGGCAGCGATATGTTCCAGTGTGTTGACATTCACCTGATGCTTAATTGTGGTGACTGTCGCTGTCACGGTTTTAGTACCAATTTTTAACTGATACGCACGGCTGGGCAACAATGGCTCTTCTGTCATCCAAACAATAGTTGTTTCGAACTGGTCAGCGGAGGCGGCGGGTTGTTCACTTGTTGAGATGACTTCGCCGCGCGCTATGTCAATATCATCATTCAGGGTCAGTGTGATTGATTGCCCGGCAACGGCTGACTCCAGCTCGCCATCCATAGTGACAATTTGTTTGACTGTGCTGGTTTTGCCTGACGGTTGTATGCGAATAGCATCACCGGGTTTGACGACCCCGCTGGCCAATGTGCCAGCAAAGCCTTTAAACTCAGGGCTAGGTTGGTTAATCCATTGCACCGGCATGCGAAATGGACTTTCTTGCGAAATATCTGAGTCAACATTGACGGTTTCAAGATAACTTAGTAGCGTTGTACCGTGATACCAAGGCATGTTGTTACTTTTTTCGATAATGTTATCGCCCTGCAGCGCAGACACTGGAATAGCGGTGACACTTTCGAAGTTCAGCTTTTTGGAAAATTCAACGTATTCTTCACTAATGGCGTTAAACATCTCGGCGCTGTAGTTTTTCAGGTCCATCTTGTTTACAGCCAGAACAACGTGTTTAATTCCCAACAATGATGCAAGGTAGGTGTGACGGCGTGTCTGTGTCTGAATACCCTGACGTACATCCACCAGAACAATGGCCACATCGGCAGTGGAAGCGCCAGAGAACATATTGCGAGTATATTGTTCTAAACCGGGTGCATCGGCAATGATAAATTTGCGCCTGTCGGTTGAAAAAAAGCGATGCGCAACATCGATAGTGTTGCCTTGATCACGCTCGGCAGAGAGGCCATCGGTTAGTAAGGCAAAGTCCATCTCGTGGCCTTGTGTTCCCCATTTTTTAGACTCAGATTCGAGCACATCCAGCTGGTCGTCAAGCAATACATCAGACTCGTATAGCAATCGACCCATTAGAGTACTTTTGCCATCATCAACGCTACCGCAGGTAACGCAGCGCAGCGCGTTTTTGAAATCGTGTGCGTTTAGAAATTGATCGAAATCATCGTCGTTAATTTGTTTTAGCTCAGCGCTCATTAGAAGTAACCCTCGTGTTTTCTTTTTTCAATTAGCGCAGCTGAATCGTGATCAGTCATACGCGCTTGTTGTTCTGATGTTCTGGATTGCAGGATTTCCTGGATAATCTGTGGCACCGTGGTCGCGCTCGATTCTATAGCGGTAGACAGTGGGTAACAGTCCAGGGTCCTGAAACGAACGCTGCGCATCATCGGCACTTCGCCGTCATTCAGCGGCATACGATCATCGTCTACCATGATCAAGCTATCGCCGCGCTGCACCACAGGACGTTCAGCGGCGAAGTACAGCGGTACAATAGAAATGTTTTGTTGGTGAATGTATTTCCAAATGTCCAGTTCTGACCAGTTCGATAGTGGAAATACACGCAGGCACTCATCAGGTTTTCTATTCGCGTTATACAGGTTCCACATTTCCGGTTGCTGTTCTTTTGGATTCCAATTGTGTTGGCTGGTGCGTGATGAAAATACGCGCTCCTTAGCGCGCGGAAGTTCTTCATCACGACGTGTGCCAGTAATCGCTGCATCAAACCCGTGTTTGTCCAGGGCTTGCCTGAGCGCCTCGGTTTTCATGATGTCTATATGCAACGCCGAGCCGTGCGTGAACGGATTAACCCCTTTTTTGACACCGTCTTCATTGGTGTGTGTGAACAGTTCAAATTCGAATTGTTTAACCACCTTGTCGCGAAACGCTATCGTCTCCTGAAATTTCCAGGTGGTGTCGATGTGCAACAACGGCAAGGCAGGCTTTGCCGGGAAGAACGCTTTACGAGCCAAGTGCAGCATGACAGCACTGTCTTTGCCAACCGAGTACAGCATGACCGGGTTGTCAGTTTCAGCAACGACTTCTCGCAATATCTGAATGCTTTCGGCTTCGAGTCGTTGTAATTGAGTTAAGCCTGTATTGGATTGGTTGTCCGTCATTGTTTGGGCCGCCGCTTTTTTGTCGCTGTCATGGGGTTCAGCATGAATTTTGTGAGCAATAGTACACAGAACAGGTGCACTGCAACTGTTGGCAAATTTCTCTACCTCTAAAGCTACAGTGTTGTTGGGTACGACAACAGCAATTCCTTTTGGAAACAGGAGTAACAAACTGGCAAGAAAGTGTGCATAGTCTCCGCTGGCAGGATTATCAGTGAATGGCATCCAAAGGCAGCGTCCGCGCAGAGTATGTGCGTGCAATTGTGTTAGCCCCATTGGTGTGGTTCGTGTGCCCATCCACAGTAAGGTAGCGCCATGGCTTTTTGTTTGGATCTTAAAATCTTTGTAGTCACCGTTGAGCCAGTTGCTCGACTCTTTTGATGTTGAGTCAGCGACACGACGATACTGATTTTCTGGCAACAGCTGCCATGATTGCAGATAATTTGCTGTGGTCTGCACAGTGACGTTGAGCTGTTGCGACTGTTTTAACCAGGTGCATACGGCACTCGACGACCAGAGTTCACCAGGATTTTCTTTAAGGTGCGAAAGCAGGGCGGTTTTCGCCTGCACTGTGCTCGAATGTTGATCCTCGTTCAGACGAGGCCTGCCACGAGGTTTGACATCCACCGCCGACCAGCCACCCTCTTTGAATGCTTTTACAGCAGCGATGATGGTAGGCGTACTCAAGCCTACTTCTTTACTCACATTAGAGAGGGTATTGCCAGATAGTCGCAATTGCACCGCGCGACGGCGCTGTGCATTGAGGTCTTTTTTTGTTTTCTGGCTGACAGGCATAATAAGCGTTGCGGCCGAACTACTAAATAATTAAATTGAACGCGAGTATAAATGTTTTTTGCAATGATTATGCCGGTTTAATTACCACACTGAATTCTGA
>CALIMV010000467.1 GCA_938045275.1 uncultured Granulosicoccaceae bacterium | reverse complement strand
ACTCGCTGGCAGACTACTAATTGGTATTTGTTCACTACTGGTTGTATTTCATACCGCCAATTTTCTTGGCATTGTTCCAGTTAATATTACCTGGCTTGGCCAGCTTGATTCTAATGTATCAATAAAGATCATGTCATTGGTATCAATAGCCATAAACTTGGTCATTGTTTTTTGTGCGGCTATGAAATGCAAGTACATAAAAAACACATCCCTAGACTCTATAGTAGAAAAGTTACTACCGATTGTATTTTGGTGGCTCGTAGGCAATAGTATTGCAAACTTGTTTTCTAAATCTAATTTTGAGGTAGTGGTTTTTACACCTATTTTGATTATTTTAACAGTCTGCGTATTTGTATTAAAAAATACAGTTAGCATAGACAGCAAAGCAGTTTAATCAATTGCCAAGAGATCAAGGTAGTTTTGGTTGTGTATGCAGATAGTAATACAGCGCATCCAACGATATATAAAATCTGTTCGGTTTACCGTGTTGATCCATTTTTCCGAAAAGCAGCTAGCTTATATTTAGCGGCAAAGTCTAGTCTGCACAGACCAAGGAGTCTCGCATCCAGTATGTGGACCAGTGAATTTATATAGGGGGAACACCATGAGCGCATTCTTAATTTGTGATGTAGAAGTTAAGAACGGAGATAAGCTTAAAGAATATTTAAGCCTGTCAGAACATACACTTGCACCCTATGGCGGTAAGTTCCACGCTCAAGCCGGGAAAGTAGAATCAGTTGAAGGTACCTGGAATCCAAACGTAATCATCATTGCCGAATTTCCTACTATGGATAAAGCAAAAGAATGGTACAACTCTGAAGAGTACGCTAAAGCACTGAAGGTAAAACCAGAGGCTCTTGATCGCAATATGATACTGGTTGACGGTTTGAAATAGTCATCACATTGCTATTCACTCATTACAAGGTACGGATTCACCCAGGTGCCGTTCAACCCAACAGACCAATGTAAATGTGGTCCGGTTACACGTCCGGTTTCGCCGACTTCGCCAATTAAATCACCGGTGCTGACTCTGTCACCCGTTTTTACATGGATTTTACTTAGGTGTGCATAGAAGGTTTGCAAGCCAAGGCCATGCTCTAAAAATACTGAGTTGCCATTAAAAAAGTAATCGCCTGTATCAACCACTAAACCGGTTGCCGGCGCATAGATCGGGGTACCGGTAGCGGCAGCTATATCAATGCCGCCGTGTGGTCGACGTGGTTGATCATTGAAAAAACGCCTTAGACCAAACGGACTGGTTAAAATGCCTTCGAGCGGCAACTGAAACCCGTCACTCAACAGTGTTTCATGACGATAGGCTTTTACCGCAGCAATGCGAACGTTTTCCTTTTTGATGCGTTCCATGTCAAGTGGTGCAGGATTCACTTTTCGATCATCCTTTATGACAATGCGTTGCTCTTCGTACTGAATATCGTTGACTTCAAAATCGATTGTGGATGAGCTGCGAGCTGTGTCAACGCTGAGCGTGCTTGTGCCAGGTTCAGTAGACAGTGCGATGCCGACAATGGCGTACCATGAACCGTTTTGTGCTATTACGGCAACTTCGCGATCACCGAGCTTGGCGCTTGGTGCAATGTCTGAATTTGGCACCTGTAAATCCACAATTGCTATCCCACCGGGTACAGGATTGTGTTCGAAAAACGCCACGCCGGCGCCTGCCGCCATCGACATGCAGCAAAATGCACTCAACAATAAAGTGCACATTAAGACAACCCCGCTCGACGTTCTTGCTGCCGAACTGGTGCTCATGATTTTTCTGATCCTACGGTGTGTTGTTCACTCATGTGGTCGACATACAGTGCCGTTGCCCCTGCAACTGCGATTGGCATAATGACAAGATTAATCACGGGAATAATGCTAAACACAGCAACGACAAACCCGAAGCCCAGTGCCATTGTTCGTCGTTGCTGAAGAGCGCGTTTTGCGTCTTTGAAAAACTTGCCGTGATTACCCATGGGGTAGTCGATATATTCGAGCGCAAACATCCAGGCACCGAATGCGAATATGACAAACGGGGCAGCCAAATTGATTAGCGGAATAAAGCCGAGCAGCAGCAGTGGAATGCTCCAAAGCGCAAGATAAAGCAGCTTTGCTAGTTCAGAGCGCAGGGTTTTTGGAATACTTCGTATCAAAAATGCCATCGAAGGGTCGGTAGTGGGTGACTTTCCAGTCAGATGTAGCTCCACTCGTTCAGCCAGCAGAGCATTGAATGGAGCGCCAATGATGTTGGCGAGCAGTGTAAAAATGTAGATCAGTACAACCGAAAGGATGACACCAATCACGAATTGTAAAATCTGTCGTATTTTCTCTACTAGCCAAATGTCGCCAAATCGGTCAAAAAGTGCCCATTCCGACAGCCATCCGAAAACCTGGTTGAACAATAACCAGCCTGCAATACTGAATAACACAACGTTAATTAGCAACGGAACCAGCACGAAACGGCGTAAACCGGGTTGGCGAACCAGTTGCCAACCTCGTCCCAGATAGCGAGTCGCTCCGATAAATCCGATTGGTTTCATGGATTCTATTTTAGACTTAAAAGCAATGGTGGTGTCGACGCTAAAAGGCAGTACAATGGGCGCGCATAACAACACCTGTGTATGGGTAATCAATAAACACCAATGCGTCTTACCCGAATAAAGTTAGCCGGTTTCAAGTCATTTGTTGACCCAACGGATTTAAAACTGCCCACTTCGTTGGTCGGTATTGTCGGGCCAAATGGATGTGGTAAATCAAACACCATCGATGCTGTTCGCTGGGTGATGGGAGAGTCATCTGCAAAGCACCTGCGTGGTGAATCCATGGACGATGTCATCTTCACTGGTTCCTCAAGCAGGAAACCGGTCGGACAAGCATCAGTTGAACTGGTATTCGATAATTCGGATGGTACGTTAGGTGGTGAATATGCGGCCTATGCAGAAATTTCCATCCGCCGTGAAGTCACCCGCGAGGGCGTATCAAAATACCTACTGAATAATACCCGTTGTCGTCGCCGCGATATTCGCGACATATTTCTGGGCACAGGTCTAGGGCCTCGTAGTTACGCCATTATTGAACAGGGCATGATCTCTCGTCTTATCGACGCCAAACCGGAAGAATTGCGTGTGTATCTGGAAGAGGCAGCCGGCATTTCGAAATACAAAGAGCGCCGTCGTGAAACAGAGAACCGCATACGTCACACCCGCGACAATCTCGATCGTCTCGACGACTTACGTGAGGAGGTCGACAAACAACTGGCGCACCTGCAACGCCAAGCCAGTACCGCTGAGCGCTTTCAAACTCTAAAAACAGAACAGCGCGACAAGCGCGGCGAATTGTTGGCATTGCGCCGTCGGCATTACATGGATTCACGCGACAACCAGGCAGCAACCATTGCCAAATGCGAAAAAGAACTCGAAGCGGTTGTGTCTGAGCTTCGCGCCACAGAAAACTCAATTGAGCAAGCGCGCATACAACAAACCGAAGCTACCGATCATTTCAATCAAACCCAGGCCAATTTTTATCGCATTGGTTCTGAAGTATCCCGAATTGAGCAATCCATTGAACACACGCGTGAATCCCGGCGACAACAATCGCAAGAATTGGCCGAAGTAGACCGATCACTGCAGGAAGCCAAAAAACACGTAGAGGATGATTCGAAGCGCATCCAGGAAATAGATGATGCGTTGTCCACCGATCAACCAGCGATCGATCAGCTAAAAGATACGCAACGGATTTCAGCGGAAATGCTCATGCGGGCCGAGACGGAATTGTCAGAATGGAGAACACAACAGGATGCATTCAAACAACGCCACGCTGACGCCACCCGAAGCGCATCTGTAGAACGTAGCAACATTGAGCAGTATGAACGCAGCATCGGCAACGCGAAAAGCCGTCTGGACAAACTGACGAGTGAGCAAACATCGTTTGATGTGGGCGCTGTTGCTCAACTCATTGAAGTTTCGCTGGCAGAAGAAGTCGCGGCCTCTGCAGAAGAACAACGCCTGCAAAAAAATCTTGAGCAAAGTCAGGAGAAACAACAAGTATTACGCGAAAGCATTCGGCGCGAAACGGTTACATTGAACGAAACACGAGCGAACGCGCAAACCATGCTTGGCCGCCTTGCTTCCCTGGAGGCATTGCAGCAGGCGGCTTTGGAGCCAGACAGCAGTGCAGCCGATGCCTGGTTACACATGAATCAGCTGGATGGTCGGCCAAAACTTGCTCAGACTATAACCACCGAGCCCGGCTGGGAAAAAGCCGTTGAATTGGTGTTAGGGTCGCATCTTGAGGCCATTGTGGTTGACGGCAGCGATGCCATAGATCGCTGTTTGAAAGATATTCCAGCCGCGCAGCTCACGCTATTGAATGGCAAGGCTGATAGCTCGCAACCGGCAGCTCATGAACTACGCAGCAAGGTTAGTGGCGATGTTGCACTGCATGAACTAATGATCGGCGTTCGTGCAGCCGATACGCTGGCTCAGGCAATGCAGGCGCGTAGTACATTGGCTGACGGGGAATCGGTTATAACGAAAGATGGACTTTGGCTTGGCCGTACCTGGTTGCGTGTGGCTCGAGCAGACTCTCAAGACAGCGTATTGCTGCGAGAATCAGAAATCAGCGATCTTAAAACCGCTCTTGGCGAGATTGAATCGAACATTGAAGAGCTTGAAGAGCATGTTGGTTCACTGACGAGCCAACTTGCCGAACATGAAACGCGTCGTGAAACACTGCAGCACAGTTTCAATGATGCGGTGCGTGGTTTGTCCGATGTAAAGTCTACCGTGCTATCGCACCGGCAACACCATGATCAACAAGCGTCGCGCTTGTCACAGCTGGAGGAAGAACTGGCGGAGGTCAAGGCACTGTCTGAACAAGAAGCCAATCGGTTGGAACAAGCTACGGCAAAGCGCAACGAAGCGTTGCGACTGCTTGAAGACATGGACGTTGAAAACGAGAAGTTGCAGCAAGAGCAAGAAACCCTTCAGGCAGCGTTACTCGAAGCTCGCACACGTGCCGACACCGATAGGGATGCTGGTCAGGAATTAGCTATCCGCGTTGAGTCGATGCGAAGTTCTCGTGACGCTACGGCACAAAACCTCGAGCGAATGACCTCGCGCATAGAGCGTTTAAGCGAGCGGCAAAGCATGCTTAATGAATTGCTCGCCAGTGAAGATGAAGACCCACTCATTAATCTTGAGGCTAGCCTGAAAGACAATCTCGATGCGCGCCTGACGGCTGAAACAGCGTTGACACAATCTCGTTCACAGCTCGATAACGTGGAGTTGCGTTTGCGTGAGCACGAACAATCAAGACTGACTCACGACAGTGAAGCTCAAAAAAAGCGCGAAGCGCTGCAACAACAACAAATCGCCAGCCAGGAAGTGTTGGTGCGACTCAAAACCATTGAAGAGCAGCTGACAGAAAATGCCTACGATGTTGATGCACTGAATGAGAACATGCCAGAGGGCGCCACAGTAGAAGCCTGGGAGGATGACCTGGAAAAGCTTGAAAAGCGTATCTCTCGTCTGGGGCCGATTAATCTGGCGGCGATTGATGAGCTGGCCGAGCAGAATAGCCGCAAAGAATATCTGGATTCACAGCATGCAGATGTAACCGATGCGCTTACCACTCTGGAGGCCGCAATTGCCAAAATTGATCGTGAAACACGTACCCGTTTCAAAGAAACCTTTGATGCGGTCAATGGCAAAGTGCAAGAGTTTTTTCCTCGGCTTTTTGGTGGGGGCAAAGCCTCCTTGCAAATGACCGGTGATGATTTGTTAAATACGGGCGTTATTGTCACCGCGCAACCACCAGGCAAACGGGTTAATAATATTCAGCTATTATCAGGTGGGGAAAAAGCTTTGACCGCAGTAGCACTGGTGTTTGCGTTCTTTGAACTGAATCCGTCACCGTTTTGTATGCTCGATGAGGTAGATGCGCCATTGGATGATGCCAATGTGGGTCGATTCTGCGAGTTAGTCAAAGAAATGTCGGAGCGTGTACAATTCATATTTATAACGCACAATAAAGTAACCATGGAGATGGCACATCAACTGATGGGCGTGACAATGAACGAACCAGGAGTGTCGCGTCTTGTCACAGTAGACGTGCAGGAAGCGGCAGAGCTTGCCAGTGCATAGGTATCGTGGGCGAAAACGCTCACGCGGTTCTAGAACTAACCCCTAACGCAACCCTCTAACACACAACCATGGGTGAACAACTAATGGAAAATCTACGTTGGATACTAATCTTCGCGGGTGTCGCCATACTTGTGCTGTTGTACCTGTCAGGCCGACAACCCAAAGCAGACCGTCGCAAAGGGGAAAGCACAAATCGCGGTTCAGCGCGTGATGTTTCGAAACGCCAGATCCCAGCTGATCCATTGCTGTCGGAAGACGCGTTTGCCGATCCACTGGACGACTTCGGCGCCGCTGATGACAGAGATGAAATAGACGATTTGATGGAGCGGCCGGGTGGTCAAAACCCGACCAAAAAAAGACGATCAACTTCCGATACTGATACTTCAGGAAGTTTTGGTGGAATTTCGTCCACTTTTGGTTCTCTAGGATCAAAATTCACGTCAAAGCGCCAGCCTGGGTCATCCGATGCAGACAAAACTGCCGAGAAACCGCAGGCAACTAAAATAGTGACCTTGCATGTGGTGGCACCAGAAGGTCAGTTGATGAACGGTGCGCACTTACTCGAACAATTCGAGCAGCGTGGTTATCATTTCGGTGAAATGAATATTTTTCATTCGATGCATGAAGGGCAGACAGTGTTTTCGGTCGCCAAGCTCGTTAAACCTGGCAGCTTCGATATTCGAGATGTGGATAGTTTTCAAACGCCGGGAATTTCATTGATATTACAGTTGCCCGGACCAGTGGCTGCCGATGTGGCCTTTGAAGTGCTGCTAAGCGAAGCTCACGAAATTGGTAACGCTCTTGGTGCGACCGTGCTCGATGCCGATCGAAGCACGTTGAGCAAGCAAACTGTACAACATATGCGCGAAGGTATTAACGAGTTCGTGTATAAACAAAAATATTCCAGCGGTGTTCCATCCTGAGGCATATTCTGTAGAAGATGATTTGTTAGCGCCGCATCCGCTGACACTTTAATTGCATGGGTTGCAAACCGTGACGGACAAGGCCGAGAAACAAATTGCTGAACTGAGTAAAACACTCAACGAGCATCTGTATCGATATCACGTGCAGGACTCGCCCACTGTCAGTGACGCTGAGTACGATGCGTTGTTCAAACAACTTGAACAACTCGAAGCTCAACATCCTCATTTAATCAAGCCAGATTCGCCCACCCATCGTGTTGGCGGACCGCCGCTGGAAGGATTTGAGCAGGTCAAACACAAAGTGCCCATGCTCTCGCTGAACAACGCTTTTACGTTTGAAGAGCTAAGTGACTTTGATCGTAGCGTGCGTGAACGCCTTGAAACTGAAGAGGGCGGTGAGGTTACTTATTTGGCTGAACCTAAGTTGGACGGCCTGGCAATCAGTTTGCGTTATGAGTCCGGCATTTTGGTTCAGGCAGCCACACGTGGTGACGGCACTACTGGTGAAAACGTTACTGATAATATCCGCACCATCTCTATGCTGCCTTTAAAACTGCGAACAAAAAAGCCTCCGGCAGTGCTCGAAGTTCGTGGCGAGGTGTTTATGGACACAGCATCGTTTGATGAGTCTAACAAGTCACTGATTGCAGCCGGTGACAAACCTTTTGTTAATCCACGTAACGCAGCCGCTGGAAGCTTGCGACAACTCGATTCTCGCAAAACAGCCAAACGCAGGTTGTCTATTTACGTTTATAGCCTGGGCGAAGTTGAAGGTGTTGAAGCACCGGCCTCGCAATTCAAGATTTTGCAATGGCTCAGTGGTTTTGGTTTGCCGACAAACACTGAGATCAAGGAATGTATCGGGCCAGAAGCCTGTTTCAAATTTTACGAGTTTATTCTAAAGCGCCGACCATTATTGGGTTACGACATCGATGGCGTGGTTTTCAAAGTCGATGACATGATTCAACAACGCGAATTGGGTTTTCGATCACGTACGCCGCGATGGGCGATTGCGCAAAAGTTTCCAGCTGAAGAAGCGCAAACCCAGTTATTGGATGTTGAGTTCCAGGTAGGCCGCACAGGTGCACTTACACCCGTTGCAAGGCTCGAGCCTGTGTTTGTGGGAGGCGTAACCGTAAGCAATGCCACTTTGCATAACATGGATGAAATTGAGCGCAAAGATATTCGTCGTAAAGACACCGTTATTGTTCGACGCGCTGGTGATGTTATTCCAGAGGTGGCTAGAGTGGTGGTAGAGCGGCGTAAAAAAGGTGCTCGCAAAGTAAAAATGCCCGCACGTTGCCCTGTGTGTTCATCCCCTGTTGAGCGTGCCGATGGTGATGCGGTAGCGCGCTGCACAGGCGGATTGAGTTGCGCGGCACAGCGCAGGGAGGGTATCAAGCATTACGCTTCCAGACGTGCAATGGATATTGATGGTTTGGGTGACAAATTGGTCGAGCAACTTAGTGAAGCAGGGCTGATTAATTCGATTGATGATTTGTACAAGCTTACGGCCGAGCAACTCACCAGCTTACCGAGAATGGGTGAGAAATCAGCAACCAATTTGCTCGAGTCACTGGAAAAAGCAAAACAAACAACACTTGCGCGTTTTGTGTTTGGTCTTGGCATTCGAGACGTTGGCGAAGGGGGGGCTGCAGCGCTGGCAGATCATTTCGGGTCGCTCGATGCCATCATGGCTGCAGATGAAACTTCCCTTGAGACGGTCGAAGACATTGGTCCTGTAGTATCAGCCAGCGTCGTGGCATTTTTCGCTAATGCCGACAATCGCGCAATGATCAATGCATTAATCGATCATGGTGTTAATTTTCCGGTGCTTGAAAAGGCTGCTGTTGAACAGAGACTCGAAGGTAACACCTACGTCCTAACTGGCACACTCTCATCAATGAGCCGAGATCAGGCTAAGCAAAAACTGCAGAGACTCGGAGCGAAAGTCAGCGGTAGCGTATCCAAAAAAACCACGGCTGTGTATGCTGGCGCGTCTCCGGGGTCGAAAGTCACCAAAGCCGAATCGCTGAATGTTCCGGTGTTTGATGAAGATGCACTACAAGCTTTGCTGAATGAAAATGAGTTATGAATGTGTACAATCAATATCCGAAATTTTAAATCTCAGGGCTGAGTCGTGTCTGAAAAATCCGTAAAAATAGCCATCAATGGAGCCGCAGGCAGAATGGGGCGGCAGCTACTTGCAGCTGTGGGTGAGCGAGATGGAACTGCGGTTAGTGCCGCAATCGATGCACCTGGTCAAGCCTGTATTGGACTGGACACCAGCGTGCTAAGTGGTGGAGAGGCCACTAATGTTAATACCGTTGATTCGCTTGCCAATGTCATTGAACACTTTGACACCATAATCGATTTTACGGCACCGGCGGTTACGCTTGCCTTACTCGAAACACTGCGTGGAACCAATAAAAAAGTGGTCATTGGCACCACAGGCTTTACTGCAGTGCAGTTGGAAGCATTGTCGGCCGCTGCTGAATCATTGCCTATTGTGTTTGCTGCTAACTATAGTATCGGTGTCACTGTGACGCTGGCTTTGTTACGCGACGCAGCCAAGGCTCTTGGCGACGACTACGATGTGGAAATAAGCGAAGCGCATCATCACCATAAAGTGGACGCACCTTCAGGTACGGCCTTGGCGATGGGGCATGCAGTCGCCGATGCGCTTGGTCGCGACCTCGATCAATGTGCAGTGTATGCTCGTGAGGGCATCACTGGTGCACGCAAATCAAAAACCATCGGGTTTGCAACAGTTCGGGCCGGCGACATTATTGGTGATCACACTGTGCTGTATGCAGGTAATGGTGAACGGTTGGAAATAACGCATAAAGCGACCGACAGGATGACGTTTGCGCGAGGTGCTGTACGAGCAGCTCATTGGGTAAGCTCGCAACCGGCTGGATTGTATGACATGACTCATGTTTTAGGACTAGCGAAAGATTAAATTCGCAATGGAGAAAATTCGATGAATTTTGCAGTGGTATTTCCCGGCCAAGGATCACAAAGCGTTGGGATGCTCAAAGAAATGAGCGATACGTACCCAGAGGTTGGCGAGACGTTTACTGAAGCTGCCGATATATTGGGCAAAGACTACTGGACATTGGCGCAAAACGGTTCTGACGCCGAACTTGCAGACACACGTGTTACTCAACCATTAATGTTTATTGGTGGTATAGCCGTATGGCGCGCCTTGATAAAAGCCGGGTTGCCAAAACCGACAGCTATCGCCGGACATAGCCTTGGAGAATTTTCAGCTTTGGTCGCCTCTGATGCGCTTGACTATGCTGATGGTTTAACGTTAGTTAATCAACGTGCTCAACTTATGTCATCGGCGGTACCGAACGGGGAGGGCGGTATGGCGGCATTGATTGGTATGGATGACGACGATGTTATCGCCGTATGCAAAGACACCACTGGTGACCGGATTGTAGAGGCGGTTAACTTCAACGCACCAGGCCAGGTGGCTATTTCCGGGCACGTTGATGCATTGGAAAATGTCGTCGCACTCGCAAAAGAACGTGGTGCACGCAAAGCCATCATGTTACCGGTTAGCGTGCCAAATCACAGTTCGTTAATGAAAGATGCGGGCACCAAGCTGGCTGAAACTATAAACGCCATCCAATGGCGCACACCGTCAATACCGGTGATTCAAAACGCGCAAGCAACGGTGCCAAACGATGTGGATGCGTTGCTTGCATCCCTGCGAACGCACGTATTCAGCCCGGTGCAATGGACTCGCACCATTCAAGCACTACGAGATGAATTTCAAGTTGCAACCATCATTGAATCTGGTCCGGGAAAAGTATTGTCCGGGCTGGGTAAACGAATCGACAGAGATTTGACAAGCATGTCTTGCGAGACACCCGAAAAACTACAGGCAGTTCTACAGTCTACTCAGGTGACGGCATGAGCAATACAATGGAAAACCAAATAGTACTCGTTACCGGTGCGAGTCGAGGCATCGGCAAAGCAATTGCTGACAAGTTAGGTGCAGCAGGTGCAATTGTTATTGGTACTGCAACCAGCGATGCTGGTGCGCAAGCCATTAGCGCGCGCTTTGATGCTGCCGGCGTCAAAGGCAAAGGGATGGTTTTCAATGCGAACGATGACGGCGCATCTGAAGTTTTAATGTCTGCCGTCACTGAGGAATTCGGTGCTGTAACGGTGTTGATTAACAATGCAGGGATAACCCGCGACAACCTGCTTATGCGTATGAAAGAAGATGATTGGGATGCCATTATTGATACCAATTTGAGCAGTGTATTTCGACTATGTAAGCTAGCGGTCAAGCCAATGGTGAAAGCGCGTAGTGGGCGTATTATTAATATTGCATCCGTTGTAGGACAAACGGGAAATGCCGGTCAGTCTAACTATGCTGCTGCCAAAGCCGGGCTGATCGGATTTGGAAAATCACTAGCCAGAGAGCTAGGAGGCCGCGGAATTACCGTTAACACCATTGCACCGGGATTTATCGCGTCAGACATGACCGATGCGCTTTCAGACGAACAAAAGCAGCGTATCACCAGTGAGATAGCCCTTGGTCGATTGGGTTCGCCCGATGATATTGCTGAGGCATGTTTGTTTTTAGCGTCTGATAAGGCCGGTTACATTACCGGGCATACATTGAGCGTGAATGGCGGTATGTTCATGCAGTAATGTCCCGCTTCGGTATTCCAATCGTAGAATGACCCATACACACTAACCTATGGGGGCCGGCGATGTATATTCTCAACGCAGTTAGACAAACATGCCTGGTCAGTAAATCGGTAAATGTTCCAGCGTTATTGCTTGCATCAATAACGCTTATTGGATGTGGAAGCTCAGATGACGCTGCGGACCCAGGCACTGCAGGCACGGGCGCTACAGGTACTACTGGCACGGGCTCTACAGATACGGGTACTACGGATACGGGTACTACAGATACGGGTACTACTACAGACACAGGTGCTACTACAGACACAGGTGCTACAGATACAGGAACCACAGATACGGGGACTGTAGATGCGATTATTCCAGACAATGACTTAACTGAAATCAATGGCGACTGGGTCACAAAATGCTTCCCTGAAAACAACACCAATGGTCAGTTTGACCACCATGCCATTTATGGCTATTCCATTAGCGAGGACTCCTGGATAGAAACAAGAGAACAGTATGCTGCTGACGATCCAACGTGTTCTGTATGGTTAGGTGCAGCTATCTATTCGTATCAAATTGAAATCCCGAACACGGCTACCGCTGCAACATTAAACGGAAGCTTTTTCGGCAATGCGATCAATGTGAATATCCTCGATACGGAGGAAGATGGGCTTGGGCAGGCTGACACTGAAGATTTCGGCAGTGGATTGGCAATATTATTGGTTAAAGATGGCAGGCTATATTCACGTTTGGCTTTTGACGGTTCCCGACCAACTGATCTGGTAGATACGCTCACATTTGATCCACTGTAAATTGATCCGCTGTAAGTGAGCATTTTGTGTGCAGGTGTCTAGCCACTAAAGTGGTCGCTGAATGTGTGACGCAACCTCCATTTTCGCAGCGAATTTCAACCGAGTAGTGCCGGGTGACTGACCAGCACAACTATTTCCTGTTGGACAAAAACCGCATAAGAGATCATTTGTCAAGTCATTTTCAGTGCTTAATCTGCATTGAAAAGAGGAATTTACACCATAATTTAGTGAAATGCAGGGTAAAATCTGCACCTGACTGAATGCGCCTGTAAATAGGCCGTTAGGTCAGAATACATACAAAGCGGCGCGATGTGCGTCAGGGTAAAACGGCTACGATGCTCACCGTAATCGCTTAATTGTGGTTGGTTAGCTCGTCGCCAATTTTTTGGAGGTTAATTCCGAGATGAGCAGTATCGACGAGCGCGTCAAAAAGATAGTCGTTGAGCAGTTGGGTGTGAAGGAAGAGGAAGTCACAACAAAGGCTTCGTTTGTTGAAGACCTCGGCGCCGATTCCCTTGATACAGTTGAACTGGTCATGGCTTTGGAAGAAGAATTCGAGTGTGAAATCCCTGACGATGAAGCAGAGAAAATTACCACTGTGCAACAAGCTGTTGACTACGTTAACGCGCACATAGGCTAAACGACTTTATTATCCATGCTATGGTGTTTTCATAGTTCGAAATGTTACGTTTTCAAATGAAACCAAGCCGTGTTGTATCTCAGTTGGTATTAACACGGTTTGTTTTTTGTTTTATCGTCATGCACGGTTTTATATGTGCAGTAAAGAATGATCATCAACTCGCCACAGTCAATTTCTAAATCTGGATTAAGGATAAATTTGGAAACCTCGTGTCACATCGTCGTGTAGTCGTAACCGGATTAGGCCTTGTGTCGCCGGTGGGCAATACAGTGGAAGAGTCTTGGGACAACATCAAGGCAGGTGTTTCTGGTGCGCGTCTCATAGAAGAGTTTGATGCATCAAGTTTTGCCACACAATTCAGTGCATCAGTTAGAAACTTCAACCACGAAGACTACTTTTCGAAAAAAGAAGCTCGAAAGATGGACACCTTCGTCCACTACGGTGTTGCTGCAAGTGCGCAGGCCATCGAGGATGCTGGGCTGAGCAACGCCGATGGCCTTGATTTAGAGCGTGTAGGTGTAGCTATTGGGTCTGGCATAGGAGGGCTGCCAAACATCGAGGTCCAACATCAGGCCCTACTCAATGGTGGCGCCCGAAAAGTGTCGCCCTTTTTTGTACCCTCTACCATCATCAACATGATCAGTGGCAACCTATCCATTAAATACGGATACAAGGGCCCTAATATTTGCGTTGTTACCGCGTGCACAACGGGTACGCACAATATTGGTGATGCCGCCCGCATGATCGAATACGGTGACGCTGATGTCATGGTCGCCGGTGGTGCTGAAATGGCTACCTGTCCGTTGGGTCTGGCAGGGTTTGGTGCATCGCGAGCTCTTTCTACACGCAATGACGATCCAGCCGCAGCCAGTCGCCCATGGGATAAAGACCGCGATGGATTTGTACTCGGAGATGGTGCCGGCATAATGGTCCTTGAAGAATACGAGCATGCCAAAGCACGTGGTGCAAAGATATACGGGGAAGTGCTCGGTTACGGTATGAGTGGTGATGCCTATCACATGACGTTGCCGTCTGAAGGTGGTGAGGGGGCAGCAAGGTGCATGCGTGCAGCGCTAAAAAACGCCAAGCTCGATGCAACTGATGTCGATTATTTAAACGCACATGGCACATCAACTCCGGCTGGTGATTTGGCCGAAACGCTTGCGGTAAAAACCGTGTTCGGCGCCCACAGCGATTCGCTGTTGGTCAGTTCAACCAAAAGCATGACAGGGCATTTACTCGGTGGTGCAGGTGGGGTAGAAGCGGTGTTCAGTGTTCTTGCGCTGCGTGATCAAATAGCACCACCAACAATCAACTTGGACAATCCTGGCGAGGGCTGCGATCTGGATTATGTACCGCATACCAGTCGTTCCGCAAAACTATCGGTGTCCATGTCCAATTCATTTGGCTTTGGTGGCACGAATGGTACCTTGGTTTTCGGCCTGGTCGCTTAGATAACAATTTTCACCATGTGGCGACTTCTGCTTTTTTTATTATTGCTCGGTTTGGTAGCTGCGGGGCTGGTTTTCGCAGACTATAACGACACTCTGGAACGCCCATTAAAGTTCACTGAGTCACAACGGGTTTTTGTTGTTGAAAAAGGGTGGTCATCAAAACGTGTTGCGGCTGAACTGGAAAGTAGAGGCGTACTTGAAAAACCACACTGGTTTTATCTGTATGCCCGTATGAGCGACAAAGGCGCTCGAATCAAGAGTGGTGAGTACAACATAAGCGGTAGTCCGACAATACCGGAGCTCATTGATTTATTTATAGATGGTCAGACGGTTCAATACACTGGCAAAATTATCGAAGGCTCTACATTCAAACAGCTTCGTGCCCAGTTGGCCAAAAACGATGATTTGGTGCAAACCATGACATCGATGAGCGATGACGATATTATGAAAGCCATCGGATTGGAAGGTCGGCACCCGGAAGGATTGTTTTTTTCAGACACATACCAGTTTCCAAACCAAACCACTGATATCGATTTTTTAAAGCGCTCTAACAGTCTGTTGAACTCTGTTTTAGAAGAAGAGTGGGAGCAGCGTGATAAAAATATTCCCATTGCGACGCCGTATGAAGCTTTAATTCTTGCGTCCATAGTTGAAAAAGAAACGGCAGAACCATCAGAACGACCGCTCATTGCTGGCGTGTTTATGTCACGGCTGAACAAGAAAATGCGTCTGCAAACCGACCCAACTGTTATATATGGTATGGGCGATCGATATGATGGCAATATACGACGCTCCGACTTAACCACCGACACACCGTATAACACTTATACGCGAGCAGGATTACCCCCAACGCCTATTTCAATGGTGGGTCGCGAAGCCATTCGTGCCGTTATGCAGCCAGAAGAAACCAAGGCTTTGTATTTTGTTGCACGTCACGACGGATCTGGTACGCATAAGTTTTCTGAAAACATCGAAGACCACAATGCTGCAGTGCGAAAATACCAATTAAAAAGGTAGGCTGAATGACAGTACGAGGTCGGTTCATCACGCTTGAAGGGCTGGAAGGGGTCGGTAAAACAACTAACCGCGAATTCATTGAATCTACACTCGTTGAACGGGGCATTGATGTACTGGTGACGCGTGAGCCCGGTGGCACCGACTTGGGTGAACAGCTTCGGCATTTGTTATTGCATGCGACAGCCCCGGTTTCTGCCGAAGCAGAGCTAATGATGATGGCTGCATCAAGAAAGCAGCATACCGTTGATGTCATTGAACCCGCCTTGAAATCTGGACAATGGGTGTTGTGTGATCGATATGCCGATGCCAGTTATGCCTATCAGGGCGGCGGCAGAGAATTGGGCATTGATGTTGTGGCAGCATTGCATGATTTATTGCAAATTGATCTGCAGCCGGACTTAACCTTTTTACTCGACATGCCAATAGCCGATGGTTTGAATCGCATGGCCGCTCGTGGCAAACCTGATCGAATCGAGAAAGAAGCCTTGGCTTTTTTTGAACGTGCGCGTGCTGCTTATCTGCAACGAGCGCACGCTCAGCCCGATCGCATGAAAATTGTTGATGCCAGCCTATCTATCGAAGCTGTGCAAGAACAGGTGCGCACTTTATTGTTGGCATTTCTAGAGCGTGACCATGGCTGAACCAGCGCCACTATCGATTTGCCCGCCATGGTTACTTGAGCATTGGGCTGATATTTACCGTCGTCACGAACAAGGTAGCTTGCCACATGCTGTATTGTTTACTGGTATGCCGGGTATTGGCAAAAAGCAATTCGCGCGTTTCGTTGCTGAGTCTCTATTGTGTCGGGATAGCAGTGCAAAGACCGGTGCTTGTGGCACTTGTGAGTCTTGCTGCCAACTTATTGCCGGTGCACACCCGGAACTAATGACGGTAAGTCCTGAAGGTGCAGCAATGAACATTAAGGTCGATTCGGTTCGAGAGCTGGTCGGTTGGTTACAATTGTCAGCACCACCTGGGCGTTACCGAGCTGCATTGATAGACAGCAGTGATGCAATGAATAGAAATGCTGCCAATAGTTTATTAAAAACGCTCGAAGAACCTGGGGAACGTGCCGTATTGCTGTTAGCGACCAGTCGGCCAGGTGCGCTTCCTGCCACGGTTCGCAGTCGCTGCCAAACCACACTTTTAACGATTCGTGATCGCAAAAGTGCTGTGGACTGGATGCTGGAGCAGGGCCTGCACGATGCTGAAGAGCAGCTGAATCATGCTCGAGTTGGGCCTTTGGCCATCGTAGAACAAAACTCCCCAGACTGGCAGGCATCAGAGCAGCTATTGCAAAAAGCCTGGCGTGATTTGTTTTTGATGCGTGCAAGTGTTGGCAAGATTGTCGATTCCCTGACCGATCTTTCTGTTCCCCGTTGTCTCGGTAATTTTTCAAGTTGGGCATTATTAGCAAACAAGACACTGCTGAAAGTACCAATTGGCGCGGATCCTGCCATAACAGAGCTGATATCGGATGTTCATGATGGACTCGATTCTGAGCAGTGGTTCACACTTTACGAGCGTATGCAGAGTTTGTACCGCTCAGACAGCGCCAGCTTCAAAACTCAGACTGTGCTCGAAGGACTTTTTGCCGATATCAGACTTATGACTCAAGACTGAAGGCTGAAGGTGTCTTATGACCGAACAATCCCGCAAGGGCATTATCGCTTTTTCGATTACTGATCGAGGTGCTTTGTACTCTTCGTACATGTCGTTTGTGCAAAATGGAGCGGTGTTTGTGCCAACGGCTCGCTCATACGATCTCGGTGATCAGGTATTTATGCTTTTAAAACTGATGGATGATGGCTCGCCAATTCCGGTCAGTGGAAAAATCGTTTGGGTAACCCCTGCAGGAGCGCAAGGGAATAAAACGCCAGGAATCGGTGTGCAATTTTCTGAAGACGATAATGGCGCCACCAAGTCTGACATTGAACAGCATCTTGCAGCAGCCATTGCTGGTGAAAGACCAACCCAAACTATGTAATCCTTTTAAAAGTGTCGAACGGGTTACTTGACCTGCGACAGTATTGGGTTAATATACCGCGCTAAACAAACGCGCGGTATGTTATGCCTAATTCAGATTCAGACTCATCCATTGTAAATTTACCATTGACTGACGTCATGGACTCGTTGGACACTAAAACTGCTGAAAAGCCCCCAATAGAATTCAATGCCGATCGGTTCAGCAAAGCGGCAGCAAAAAATCTAAAGAAGATGGCCAAGCGCACCTATGTTGCGCAAAGCCCTATTCACGGTAAAGGATTGTTTGCATCAAAATCTATTAAAGCTGGCGTTACTTTGGGTCGTTTGCAGGGCATGCTTACAGAAAAAGACAGCACTTATGTGTTGTGGTTAAATAAAAAAATTGGCCTGGAAATCACTAACGAGTTCCGCTTTATCAACCACGATTCGAATCCGAACTGTGCACTGACCGATACAAATGTAGTTACGCTTCGAGCTGTGGAAAAAGGCGAAGAACTTACCCACGACTACGGTTGGTAACAAACTAAATGCACGCTGACTCGGTCAACAACTGAGTCAGCGCCTATTTAATCGAGCCAGGTTTGAATCATAGCCGGCTCGATTAGAGTCCATCTCAACATTGGCTAGGGCGCACCTTGGCCGGCCGCGTCGAATCCAGCTCGCCCAACACATGCCTGGTCTGAACGCACAGTCTCAATGTTGAGATCGCTTCTACTGAATGGGCCGGCAACTGTATCTTTGTATTTGCCATACTTTGTAATTTGAATCAGGCGTGTGTTTTCGCGGCCGAGTTTTTAGCCGCTTTTGCCAACAATTTTTTCTGATAACGCGTTTGCACGATATCTGTCAGTACCAGCACCGCGATAACAAAATAGAAGGTGGTTTTGGTCATTGACTCAATCGGATTGCCGAACAGGTGTAAATGCGCAAGATGTCCGCCTTCGGACAACAACATGATGCCAACCACAAACAGTATGAATAGGCCAAGGACCTCATACATACGGTTGCGCTCCAGAAAAGTAGACACACGTTCAGCCAACCAGATCATTAATAAACCACCAATAATGATCGCCGTTGCCATGACCCAGAAAACATCGGTTAAGGCCATAGCACTGAGAATGGAATCGAACGAGAAAACAACGTTCATCAACACAATCCAGAATATCACCATGCCTATCGATTTTGGTTTGGCGTTTTCATCGTGATCTTCTTCAATACGCATCATATGCATGACTTCTTTTGTAGCGGTGTAAATAATAAATATGCCGCCAACAAGAACAATGATGCTGTGCACGTTGAATACGCCCTCAATAATGCCTTCAATGTTGATGTTAAGAATGGGGTCTTTTACGTATTCAATTAATGACACAAGTGCGAACAACAGCACAATGCGCAGGACAATCGCCATGCCGATTCCCATTTTTCGTACCCATGCCTGTTTTTCCGCAGGTGCTCGCTTTGATTCGAGCGACACATAAAGCAAGTTGTCAAAGCCAAGTACGGCCTGAAGTACGACCAAGGCACCAAGTGTTAACAGATTTTCAATATTGAGTAAGCTTTCCATTAAATATTATCCGGCGCTATTCGTGGAGATAAACGATAAAGTGTAGGTGTTGTTACGTACCCTGTCGACACAGCGACCCGCACAGGTATGTCTTAGATTGTACGTTATGATGGTATTGCTAGTGTTCTGGTGGGGTCCATTTTTCCAGTTCAAGTATACGCTCTGAAACAGAATCGATTTGGCTTTGTAAAAGTGTGTGTGAATCAGCGATCGCCTGATTGTAATAGTACACACCAATTTCTGCGCTAAAAAATTCGAGTAAAAACTCAGCGTCGAAACGCCCGATTTCGCTGTCGAGCTTAGTGCTGAAATACTCTTGAATCAGCGGGACTATGCGCGCTGTGCTTTCCTTACTTAATTTGATTTCTGCCATGCAAGGTTCCTTGTTAGGGTGAATTTAAGGCCGATAATCTTCGCTGGCTGCAATCCGGGCTAGGTCTGCCTGATCAACAATAACCCTGTGAATCACGGCATTTTTGTTAATTTCTCCATAAACATGCGGAAAGGCCTCCGTTCCGCCGACGGTGTTTTCGTATACCAGTTCTGCTGAGAGAAGCTCAGGATTAATGTGAAGCAGAATCAATTCTGTCGCGTCAATGTAGTAGCGCTGAATAACGCCTGGCAGTTGATTACCAGTGCAGCAGTGAATGAAACCTTCGGTACTAAGAGAGGGAGCACTATAGGTACCGGTTTGCTCCAGTTTGTCACTGTCTTCCGGACTAGCTAAATGGTAAATCGATTTGTTCAATAGTGTTCCTTGAGTCTGTATTGAATGAGGCGCCACACGCCAGATTTTGACTTGTTTTTGCGCTGTGGGCAAAAGCTTAGCCTGTGGTAAGCAGAAGGAATCTGTCTGTACGCAAAATAAGGTATCTACCTATCGAGTCTCTGATCACTTTGAGTTACAATTGTCCGATTGTGAAACCAAGAACTAACTAGAGGACTTTTTAAATGGGTTGGAGCGGACTATTGCCGATAATTCTCGGCTGTGGAGGGTTATTTGTTGCCTTCGTAATTTACCGGATGTTGGTGGATTACCCTGAAGGCGACGGTAAAATCAAAACAATCGGTGATGCCATTCATTCAGGTGCCATGGTTTTCATGCACCGAGAATACAAAATGCTGGGCATATTTGCCGGTGTTTTGGTCATTTTTCTTCTGATCTTCGTTGGTGTTGGCACCGCATTTTCCTTTGTCGTAGGTGCTGCATGTTCGGCAGCAGCAGGCTATTTGGGCATGTTCTCGGCAACCAAGGCGAATGTCAGAACAACGTTGGCTGCGCACGATAAGGGTCAGGCAGAAGCACTCACCGTTGCGTTCTTTGGTGGTTCAATCATGGGGCTTTGTGTTGCCGCACTGGGCCTGGTTGGTTTGGGTTTACTGTATTTTTTCTTTGGCGGTGACCCTGCCAGTGTTCACGCCATTCATGGTTTTGGTATGGGTGCTTCAAGTGTTGCACTGTTTTCTCGTGTTGGCGGTGGCATATTCACAAAATCAGCCGATGTTGGCGCTGATTTGGTCGGAAAGTTAGAGGCTGGTATACCTGAGGACGATCCTCGCAACCCGGGTGTAATTGCCGACAACGTTGGTGACAACGTTGGCGATGTTGCAGGCATGGGGTCAGACATATTTGAATCTTATTGTGGCTCAATGATCGCCACTATTGCGATAGCGTCCACATTAATACTAACCGGCCCTGATAGCGTTGAAGCCCTTGGCGGCGGCGATCGAGGTGCTCTGATGTTTATGCCATTGGCATTGGCTAGTATTGGCTTGTTATGTTCAATTCTCGGCATCTATATCGTGCGCTCCAAATCTAGCGAAGCGCCAGAAAAAGCACTGCGTCTGGGACATCAGATTTCCGCAGTAGCGTTAGTGGTATTAGCATTGTTGCTGGTTCTCATCATGGGTCTATCCATGAATATCTGGTGGGCTATTGTGGCTGGTACTGCCGGCGGCATAATTATCGGTTTAGTGACTGAGTATTACACGGCCATGGGACCGGTTCGACGAATTGCAGAATCCGGAAAAACAGGTAGTGCAACTGTCATCATTACCGGATTGGCTGTGGGGATGGAGTCGGTTGTAGTACCGGTGCTAACTATTTGCCTGATCATCTTTATTTCGACATCCGTTGCAGGTTTATACGGTGTTGGTATCGCGGCGGTGGGTATGCTTGCAACGGTTGGCATGACCATGGCCCTCGACGCCTATGGCCCCGTGGCAGACAACGCGGGCGGCATCGCTGAGATGGCTGGCCTGGGTGAAGACACCCGTGAAATTACAGATGGTCTGGACGAAGTGGGCAACACCACTGCGGCCATTGGTAAAGGTTTTGCCATTGGCGCTGCAGCGCTTGCCGCGCTGGCCATAATTGCAGCTTTTGTTGAAACCATGAGCGCATCCAACCCCGACTTTGCCTTGGAATTGTCAAACCCGATGGTGCTGATTGGTTTGTTTATTGGTGGTTTGCTGCCATTTCTGATTGCTGCTATTACCATGACAGCAGTGGGTGACGCTGCGATGGAGATGATCGAAGAAATTCGTCGTCAATTCAAAGAAATCCCGGGTCTAAAAGAGGGTAATGCTGAACCTGATAGCGACCGTTGTGTCGATATTGCTACTACGGCTGCATTGAAGAAGATGATCTTGCCGGGTTGTATTGCCGTTGCTGCACCTCCGGTTGTTGGTCTGATTATCGGTGCTGAAGCGTTGGGTGGCATGTTGGCTGGTGCACTGCTTGGTTGTGTCTTGCTGGCACTGATGATGGCGAATGCCGGCGGTGCCTGGGACAATGCCAAAAAATATGTAGAGAAAGGCAATTTGGGTGGTAAGGGGTCAGATGCGCATGAAGCGGCCGTTATCGGCGACACAGTTGGCGACCCGTTCAAAGATACATCTGGTCCTTCCATGAATATTTTGATCAACGTCATGGCTATTGTCAGTTTGGTTATAGCGCCAATTTTGTAACTATGGTGCACGTGCGTAAGTTTTAAGCACAGCTGAAGTTTTAAAGCACGGATATCGGCCATCGCTTGCTGCAGTCTGATGGCAAATGAGGTATCTAAAGATCGACAAGGGGCCTTTTCAGGCCCTTTGTCTATTTTGATGTGACACAAACTATCAGTCAGATGTGAATATTTTTCGCATAATATCGAGTTAAAAATAATTAGTAACTATTCCATAAGACAAATAAATTATGAACCTCGAAAAGATCGCAATAGGCATTTCAGCTCCAGACGACATCAATGTCATTGTTGAAGTTCCTATAGGTGGTGAGCCAATAAAATACGAGCTCGATAAAGAATCTGGAGCGTTGTTTGTCGATCGCTTTTTGTATACGCCAATGCGATACCCTGGAAACTATGGATTCGTACCGCACACATTGTCAGAAGATGGTGACCCGATCGATGTACTTATTTGTAACACGCGAGCCATCATCGCTGGTGGCGTGGTGAACTGTGTGCCCATTGGCGTGTTGGTTATGGAGGATGACGGCGGGCAGGATGAAAAACTCATTGCTGTGCCATCTGTTCAGGTCACTAAACGTTACGAAAATATCCACGATTACACCGATTTACCTCTGATTACTCGCGAACAAATCGAGCATTTTTTCAAGCACTACAAAGATTTAGAGCCTGATAAATGGGTCAAAGTGCACGAATGGGGTTCTGCGGCTAAAGCGAAACAATTGTTAGTTGAAGCAATCGAGCGGGCCGCGAGCGCTTAAATTTTGCGAGTGCTTAAATATTGTGTTGTTTGTATATCACAGCACACTAGTAACAGTACAGACATCAAATGCCCCGTCATTGGCGGCGTTCTTGCACGGCTACATGAGTTATTTAGCCTGTGATGTGAACAAATGAAACTAGACCAGATTCCACTGGGGCGCCATGCCCCTGATGATATCAATGTGATCGTAGAAGTTCCGGTAGGCGGGGAGCCGATCAAGTACGAAATGGACAAAGCCTCTGGTGCCTTGTTTGTGGACCGGTTTCTTTATACACCAATGCGATACCCTGGAAATTATGGATTCGTACCGCACACCTTGTCGGAAGATGGCGATCCGATTGATGTTTTGATCTGCAACACGCGGCCTATTATTCCAGGCGCTGTTATCAATTGCCGCCCAATAGGCGTGTTAGTCATGGAGGACGATGGAGGGCAGGATGAGAAACTGATTGCGGTTCCGTCTGAAAAAATGTCTCACCGATACGTTGATGTAATATCGTATGACAATTTACCGATGATTTCCCGTCAGCAGATTGAGCACTTTTTCCAGCACTATAAAGATCTTGAACCAGACAAGTGGGTCAAGATTCATCATTGGGGTGATGTAACAGAGGCAAAGAAATTGATCGAAGAAGCCATTGATCGAGCATCTGGCGACGATCTTCCCAAACTATCTGTTGTTAGCTAATAGTTGTTATTTTCTAGTTGCAGTGCAGTAAGCACTGCCCCGTTCTAATGTATTGCGCGCTATGTCTGTTGCGCGCTCGCTGTGCGCGGGTATTAATGCGCAAAGCTAGAAACCGTAGTTAAATGATACAAACGAATCGGTTGTTTCAATAGCTTCTTGACCAGCCACATCGGTGCTGCGGACGCGGTAGGTATATTTAATGGCACCGCCGCCTGAAACTCCGAATGAGATGCCGGCTTCACCGGTGGTTCTTTTTACTTCATCAGATTTTGAATAGTCGCCATCCAATTCAAGCCAGAAAAAATCAGTTAATACTTGCGATGCACCGAAGCGTGCCACTGTTGAGTCTACATCCTGATCTAAAGCTCCGGCTGTACGGAATTTGGTTGAAGTTTGTCCCGCGCCAGCCTCCGCATACAAACTCGTTGTTGCCGTATTGAGCAATTGAATTCCCAAGCCTGCTAACAAATTAGTTTGTTGATCGATGTCTTCGACTTTCGCGGTTCGCAAACTTGCATCACCAAACGCATAAATTTGATCAGTAAGCCAGTACTGGGGTTCGTAGCCAACCTTATAACTGTTGCTACCGCCGCTGCCTCGTACCCAATCCGCATAAAACTGCTGATTTAAGGGACGTTCACTGTTGCTCATTTTGAAGCGCACTAATGAGCCTTGACCATCGCCTTGTATGACTGTTCCGCCTTCAATATCACCACTCCAGTCAGCCTGAACGCTTTCTGGCAGGGCTATAACAGCCGTGCCGAGCACTGCGGTCAGCAGCACACCAATAGTGTTGTATTTCATGGATTCTTCCTGTTTTGTCATTTGATTAGCAATGGGTTGACAGCAAATCTATAGAAGTAGGAGTGTAGCCCATAACTGCAGGCGCTCAAAAGGACTTAATCAGGTCTGATTTGCGTCCAGGCTTAGTGTTAGTGCGCTCGTGGGTTAGTTGTGAATCTTTATAAAACTTTTAAAACTTTCGCCCAATTTCAATGGCTGTTTTCAGCGCTCGCAGTCCATCTTCGCCACTGACCAGCGGGCGCGTACCTGAATTGATGGCATGCACAAACGCTTCTATTTCTGCGCGAATTGCATCGCCTTTATCTATGTTTTCATCAACGCAATTAATCACCGGAATACCGTCCTGGTCTGGTTGTTCTCGATCGACCTTGCAAACGCGTGATGTGTTTTCCTGGAAGTCCACAGCGACATAGGTGTCTTTTTGAAAAAAGCGCATGCGTCGCTCAACTTTGCCACTAACCCGACTGGCCGTAACATTCGCCACGCAACCGTTGGTGAATTCAAGTCGAGCATTGGCAATGTCTGTTTCACTTGACACGATTGGGGCACCATTGGCGTGAATGGCGCTTAAGTCTGCATCAACCAAATGCATAATGATGTCGATATCGTGAATCATTAAATCAAGTACAACGTTAACATCTGCGCCACGGGTGTTGAACGGTGCCAGCCGGTGCGATTCAATAAACGATGGTTTTATTATTTGATCAGCTACTGCCAGTAAAGCTGGATTAAACCTTTCAAGATGCCCAACCTGCAGCACGCAGTTGTGTTGCTGAGCGATTTCAATCAACGTTTGAGCTTCTTGCACAGTCACAGTTATGGGTTTCTCGACCAAAACGTGGATGCCGGCTTCGAGTAGCTCTTTGGCTACAGCGAAGTGCGTCGTTGTCGGGGAGGCGACGCTAACAGCATCGACCTTGCCAATCAAATCTCGATGGTCAGTAACGGCCAAGGTTGAGAGTTCATCAGCGATCGTGGAAGCGCGAGCAGTATCCACATCGCTAATAGCGATTAGCTCGCACTGAGCGAGTTGATTGTATTTTTGTGCATGAAATCTGCCCAGATACCCAGTGCCGACCACCGCCATTCTCAATCGATCGGTGATTTTTGAATCAGTTGAAGCGCCGTCTGTTGCTGATTTGGTGTCGTGCTTGGTGGTTACAGTTCGTGTCATTTTGTTAGTGTACTTGGGCTTGCACGCAAGACAAAGTATATTGCCCGCCATGCCAATGAAAAATTCAGAACAAATGTTGCGGCCACCGTACCAGGTAGCTGGCGTTGATGAGGTTGGACGTGGACCGTTGGCCGGTTCAGTGGTGGCTGCTGCAGTGGTGTTAGACCCAAAAAAACCCATAGAAGGCTTGCTTGATTCGAAGCTGCTCACACCCGAGCAACGCGAGGTGCTGGACCAGGCAATCCGACGTCGGGCGTTAAGCTATTGCATTGCTGAAAGCTCGGTGGCAGAAATTGATCAATTGAATATACTGCACGCCAGTATGCTTGCCATGCAGAGGGCTATTGAGGGCCTAACGCTCGAACCTGAGCTTGTACTGGTGGATGGTAATCGATGCCCAACAATGTCCTACCCGTGCCAAGCCATTGTAAAAGGTGATCAACACGTACAGGCAATCAGTGCGGCTTCAATCATAGCGAAAGTCTATCGAGATCGACAAATGGTTGAGTTGCACAAAATTCACCCAGAATATGGTTTTAATAGGCACAAGGGTTACCCCACAGCGCAGCACCGAGCGGCTATCATAGAGCATGGTGTATTGCCATTGCACCGAACTTCTTTCGCACCAGTGCGGAAAGCCTTAATGGTCAAAAAAGATACAGCAAACGCATGAGTCCTCGATTTGTTCATTTGAGTGTTCACACTGAATTCTCGTTGATCGACAGCACTGTGCGCATTAAGCCACTTGTCAAAAAAGTCGCCGAAACCATGCCGGCGGTGGCTGTTACCGATCGTGGCAATCTGTTTGCCTTGGTAAAGTTCTATCGGGCAGCGCTGAACGGCGGTATTAAACCGATTGCCGGTGTCGACGTACGCATTCAACCCGATCCGCAAAAGCCTGAGATTTTTAGAGCGCTGCTGTTGGTGCAGAACGACATTGGCTATGGCAATCTTACTCGGCTGGTTTCCCGTAGTTTCCAGGAGGGACAACATGCTGGCACACCTGTTATTGCTCGTGAGTGGATGACAGATAATTGTGACGGCATCATCATGCTTTCTGGTGGTATCGAGAGCGACGTTGCTGATGCGCTTCAGCGCGGCCAGGATGAACAGGCCAGTGAGCTTGCAGAATATTGGAAAAACCTGTTTGGTGACCGTTACTACCTGGAGCTTACCCGTACCGATCGACCAGGCGAGCAAGCCTACATCCGAGGTGCGTGCGCAATCGCTTCCAAACTCGGCATACCGGTTGTTGCTACTAACGACGTTCGGTTTATTGATAAAGACGACTATGCCGCCCATGAAGCACGTGAGTGCATTCAATCTGGCTACGTACTTGCTGATACTTCGCGCGTAAAAAAAATCAGTGAATTTCAGTATCTGAAAACTGAGGAGCAAATGTGCTCGTTGTTTGAAGATATTCCGCAGGCTCTGGCAAACTCGGTTGAAATTGCCAAGCGTTGTAACTTGCAGTTGTCGCTGGGTAAGCCGGTACTACCCGATTTTCCGATTCCTGATGGGATGACCGAGTCAGAGTACTTTCGGCAGCTCTCTGTCGAAGGTCTCGAAGAGCGTTTAACGCATCTCTACGATACTTCGGCGCAAAATTTTGCGGAAATACGCAAGCCCTATGATGATCGTCTGGTGCAGGAACTCGACGTTATTACGCAAATGGAATTCCCCGGTTATTTTCTAATTGTTGCAGATTTCATTCGCTGGTCTCGCGAAAATGCCATTCCGGTTGGCCCTGGTCGAGGTTCGGGTGCAGGCTCTTTAGTTGCTTACGCGTTGAAAATCACTGACCTTGACCCTCTCGAATACGATTTACTGTTTGAGCGATTCTTGAACCCTGAGCGAGTGTCGATGCCGGATTTTGATATCGATTTTTGCATGGACGGTCGTGATCGCGTCATTCAATACGTATCGCAAACCTATGGCGCTCATCGCGTATCTCAAATCATCACCTACGGCACCATGGCTGCAAAAGCAGTAGTGCGCGATGTTGGCCGCGTAATGAGTCATCCCTATGGGTTTGTTGATCGTATTGCCAAGATGGTGCCATTTGAAGTTGGCATGACATTGAACAAAGCGTTAAATGAGTCTGAAGATTTGGCGCGAGCTTATCGTGACGATGAAGAAGTGACTGCATTGTTGGATATGGCGTTAGCACTCGAAGGGCTTGCGCGCAACGCCGGTAAACACGCTGGGGGTGTTGTTATTGCTCCTACGGCGTTAACCGATTTTACGCCGCTGTATTGTGAGCCCGATGGCAGTTCGCTGGTTACCCAGTTCGACAAAGACGATGCCGAAGATGTGGGCCTGGTCAAGTTTGATTTTCTTGGCTTACG